>JAQTNM010000078.1 GCA_028713875.1 Candidatus Omnitrophota bacterium
AAACCCTGATTGAGGTGGGAATGAAAAACCCCACCGCCGCTCTTGAGCCTGGGGTATTCATAAATTCTTTCCAGAAGTACGTTCTGTTCATATACAGCATAGAGGATAATAAACTGGGTAACGTGCGCATCTATGAGCCGCAGGAAGGCAAGCCTACGCGCACTATCGTGGCCAAAAGAGGAGAATTTATCGCTATCCCGGAAAACCAATCGGTGAAACTAAAGCTTATGGACGGCACTGCCGATGAGCCTGACCCGGAAAACCCGCAGAATTTCTATAAGCTGAATTTTAAAACTTATTTCATGACCCTGAATTTAAACCAGGGCCAGGATAAAGATAAGATCGGTAAAAAACCCGCGGATATGACCATACAGGAACTGAATACCGAAATCGAAAAACTAAAAAAAGACGGGATTGACCCTGCGCCTTTGATAACGGAAATCAACAAAAAACTCTCCCTTGCCTTCTCCTGCCTCGTGTTTATCTTGCTGGGCGTGCCTCTGGCCGTGATTACGCGCCGGCGCGAGAAATCCATCAATATGGGGATCGCCTTCGTAACTGTAGGGCTTTATTATCTCCTCTTCCTTGGCTCGGAGGCCTTAAGCCTGCAGGGCTACGTCAATCCCCACCTGGCGATGTGGATACCCAACATAGTCTTCGGCTCTATCGGCGCAATTATGACTTATAAGCTATGCGTATCTTAGACCGCTATGTATTAAGATCGGTATTAAGCATTTTTCTGACCTGCCTTTTAACTTTTGTTTTCCTCTACATCGTTATTGACGTTATCTCTTCCCTGGAAGATATATTAAAGCAAAAAGTCGGTCTGCTTATTCTGATAAAATACTACCTTTCATACCTGCCGATCATTTTCGTGCAGGTTTCACCTTTCTCCTGCCTCCTGGCTACGCTTTATGCCTTCGGGAAATTGAACCGTGATAATGAGCTGGTGGCGATGCGCTCTGCGGGACTAAGCATATTCCAGATAGCGCGCACAGTGATCATATTCGGCGCCCTGGTCAGCTTCTTTGTCTTTCTGGTCAACGACAGGCTTGTGCCCGCATCCGTCATCCTGACCAAAAAGATCAGAGAACAGATAGAATCCGGGACAAAAAAATCCAGGGATAAAGAACACCAGGATATCATTAACCTGGCGATGTACGGCCTGAAAAACCGCCTTTTCTTCGTGAATAAATTCTCCCCGGCTACGGATACCATGGAAGGGATAATCATCCTGCAGCAGGACCCGCAACAGAATATCACTAAAAAGATCGTGGCCAATAAAGGGGTTTACAAAGACGGGGTGTGGGTATTCTACCGCAGCATAACTTATGACCTTGATACAACCGGACAGATCATAGGCGAGCCGCATTATTTCGACGAAGAGGTAATGGACATCACCGAAACGCCCGCAGATTTCTTAACTCAAAGGCAGAACCCGGATTCCATGACCATAGGCCAGATCAACGACTACCTGGACAAACTGACGCACAGCGGCGCAACCACGGTCATCAGGAACCTGAAAGTGGACCTGTACCGGAAATTTACCGAGCCGCTGACTGCCTTTATGATCATCCTGCTGGGAATACCTTTCTCTCTTAAGATAAAAAGGCGCGCCGCAGGCCTGGCCTCGTTTGGCCTGGCCATTATCATGGGGTTTTTATATTATGTTTTAAATGCGGTGGGGATTGCCCTGGGTAAAGGAGGGATTATTTTCCCGGCTGTTGCCGTATCGCTAAGCCATATAGCCGCTTTTATCACCGGTATCTATCTTATCAGAAGCCTGCCTTAAATATAGAGCCGCGGCACGCGGCTGCCCAGCCCGCAGACGATCTCGTAAGGGATGGTATCCGAAAGCCCTGCCAATTCTTCGGCGGTGATCTTCTCTTTTCCTTGCTCTCCGATAAGCACGGCAAGCTCCCCGGTCTTAGCCGGATAATTTCCTACATCCACCATTATCTGGTCCATGCATACGCGGCCGCTTATTTTAAAACGCCTGCCTCCGATCAAAACCGGAGCTTTATTGGAAAGGTTACGCGGATAGCCGTCGCCGTAGCCGATAGGCAGCGTTACAATGGTAGTCTCTTTCCCGGTTATATAGGTGTGCCCGTAGCTTATGCCGTAACCTGCCGGTACGCGTTTAAAGTATACAACCCTGGTCTTTAAACTCAATACCGGCTTAAGATCTATGCCGAAACCTTCCTTCGGCCTTAACCCGTAAATCGCAAGGCCCGGCCTGACCATATTAAAATGGCTGTTGGGGTAACCGGCTATCCCTAAGCTATTGGCGGCATGGGCTAAAGGTATGTTGATACCCAATTTATCCAACTGCTCTTTTAGCCGGTTGAACAAGCCTATCTGGTAACAGGTAAAACCTTTATCCGTGTCAGCACAGGCAAGGTGGGTAAAAATTCCTTCCATCCCGACGAACTTCAGCCTGCTTATTCCCTTTACGAACTCCAGGACATCTTTATGCAGCATGCCGATCCTGCCCATGCCGGTATCTACCTTGACGTGGATCTTTATGCGCCTGCCTTTTATGCCGGCCTCTCTGTTCAATGCAAAAGCCATATCTTTAGTGCAGACAGTGGGTATAAGGCGGTATCTAAACAATGCGGGTATATCTTTTTTGAGTATCATCCCCAGGACTAAAACCGGTAATTCTATCCGCGCCTGTCTTAATTTTACGGCTTCATCTATCGAGGCTACGCTTAAATAATCCACGCCGCAGGCAGCTAATTTTTTAGCAACGGGGATAAGACCGTGGCCGTAGGCATCAGCCTTGACGCAGACCATCACTCTTATTGAGCGACAGACCGCTTTTTTGACCTGCCTGAAATTATAGGCTAAATTACTTAAATTGACCTCAGCCCAGGTCGGACGGTAGCCGATATTTCCGGTTATTTTTTTATCTGGCATTCTTTTGGATACAGGTAAATAGGTTTTATGTTAAAAGGATCATTGATCTTGTTCTTCCTGATCTTCTCCCGGGCCAGGATCACGATATTGCGTCCGGCAGGATACCAGTGGTCTTTATCCAGCAGCTTCAAGCCTCTTTTGCTGCTTAAGAGCTGCTCCTTGTATAAAGAAAGCCCGTCTCCCAGCAGCAGGCTATCCGGCTTTATCTTTCTGCGTAATTCATCCAGAGCAGCTAACGCATACGGAGCGACCCTCTCCAAAGAGCCTCCGCTTTTTTTATAAATACTGTAGTAAACCAGGCCCCTTTTTGCATCAAGCACGGGAATAACGAATGCGTAATTCCCGGCATAGGCCGATACGGCATTACGCGCCAATATGTCCAGGCTGGATATGCCTACCAACGGCTTTTTTAAAGCCAGCCCCAGGCCCTTTATCGCAGCCAGCCCTATACGCACGCCCGTAAAAGAACCCGGGCCAAGACCGCAGGCAAAATAATCTATTGCGCAGGCTCTCCAGCCCAGGGCATCCATGACTCTTTTTATGCCGGGGGCAAGCAATGAGGAATGCATACGGTTTAACTCCACGTCGTATTCGTAGAGCCCGTGATTATCCATGGCCCCGATGCTTAAAAATTTAGTGCTGGTATCAATGCCTATTATTTTCATATATTTCCTTTATAAGCCGGTGATGGCGCGCGCCTAATGCCTTGAACTTAAGCAGCCTTCTACTTGCCCCTTTGATGATCAATTCTACATTCAGGCATTCCTGCGGCAGGAGATACTTGAGTCTATCCGGCCATTCAATGACCGTGACGCCGCTAGCGTAAAGATATTCCTCGTATCCTAAGCCCAGGATATCTTCCGGGGATCTTAAACGATAAAGGTCAAAGTGATATAGAGGTATCCTGGCATCGGGATACTGGCGCAATAATACAAAAGTGGGACTGATGATTTCGCCTGTTTTGACCCCTAAGCCCCGGGCAATGCCTTTTGCAAGCACGGTTTTGCCCGAGCCCAACTCTCCGTATAAACAGACTACATCCGCCGGCTTTAAAGTTTTGGCGATGAGGCTGCCGATATTCAAAGTATCCCTGACAGAGGACGAATTTAATTTCATATCAAAAGTGTTTATAGCCCCGGGGGGCGAGTGTTTTCTCGCGCAAATCTTTATCTATGAGCCGCAAACCCCGTCTTTTCTCCGTAATGTGGCCTATGGGATGAAAAATATCGCGATCTGAAGCCAGCATTTTCCTGGCTTCTTTTATAGGCATGGTAAAAAGCAGCTCAAAATCCTCTCCCGCATAAAGCGCGCTTTCTAAGCTGGTAGACGGCTTATGCCGGGGCAGAAGGTCAGCGTATATTACCGCTCCGGCGTTACTTTCTTCCAGGATATGCCGCAGGTCCTGGGCGAGGCCGTCCGATATGTCGGTCATGGCACTGACTTTAAAATTCTCTACCAGAAACCTGGCTTCTTTTATCCGCGGGGTAAACTTTAGGTGTTTGCCCTTGATAGAATCTCCCAGTGAGCCGCTTACAAAAATAATATCTCCCGGTTTTGCCCCGCTCCTTAAAACCAGGTATTTTTTCTCTACGACCCCGTACATGCTCACATCCAAAGCCAGCTGCTTAGCCCGGCTTATATCTCCTCCGACGACATTGATCCGGAATTCCCGGGCTAAATCAAAAATCCCCCTGCATATCTGATCTATGTATTTAACCGGTGCGTATTTGGGTATGCCCAGCGACACAAGGCAATAGCGGGGGATACCCGCGCAGGCAGCAATGTCGCTTATAGAGACGGCTAACGCCTTCCTGCCGATAAGATAAGGCTTGTCCCCGGGCTTAAAATCCACGCCCTCAACTATCATATCGCATGTTAAGAGCTGATAACTGCTGCGGTCAAGTTTTATTACCGCGCAGTCATCGCCCGGGCCTTTAATGACCGAATTATCCGCCTTGAGGCTACGGGTTATTCTTCTGATCAGTCCGAATTCACCTAATTCTTCTATGCGCATATATTCTATTCCCCTAATACCCGCGGGATATTCTTTGCATAAGGCGGCCGGATAACCCCCCTGTCGGTGATAAAAGCAGTGATAAAATCCGCAGGCGTAACATCAAATGCGGGATTAAAAACTTTTATTCCTTTTGGCCCGACCGGATTTTTAAAGAAAAGGCGGGTCAGCTCTGCAGCATCGCGTTCCTCTATGGGTATATCCCGGCCTGATTTTATGCCCAGGTCAAAAGTGGAGCCGGGCGCAGCAATATAAAAAGGGATATGGTGATAACGCGCCAATACCGCCAGGTTGTATGTCCCGATCTTGTTTGCCGCGTCTCCATTAGCAGAGATCCTGTCTGCTCCGGTAATAACCTTATGTATCCTATTTTGGCGCATCAGGGCCGCAGCCATACTGTCGCAGATCAAAGTAACGTCTATGCCCTTGTGCTTGAGTTCCCAGGCAGTCAACCGCGCTCCCTGCAGCATGGGCCTGGTCTCACAGGAAAATACCTTCGGCTTTTTGCCTTCTTCCCCTGCCCTGTAAATTACGCCTAAGGCCGTGCCGTAGTCAATGGTAGCCAGCGCCCCGGCATTGCATATAGTCAATATAGTATCGTTATTTTTAATGAGCCTTGCGCCGTAATAACCTATCCTGCGGCAGGAAGCTTTATCCTCTTTGATTATGTCTTGCGCTTCTTTGAAAAGTATCCTCTTTATATCCGGGATAGGCTTATTTTTATTTCTTACGGCAGCGCTGCACATCCTTTCTATGCCCCAGAAAAGGTTCCTGGCGGTAGGCCGGCAAGAAGCGATGTATGCGGATATTTTATCCAGTTTGCGGCTGAATTCGGAAAAATTTTTTGCCTTTATATCCTTGGCGCCTAAATAAACCCCCCAGGCTGCAGCAGCTCCCAGGGCCGGGGCGCCGCGGACCTTCATCTTCTTTATCGCCTGCCAAAGGGACTTCAGATTATCAATATAAACATATTCTAACTTATCAGGAAGCCTGGTCTGGTCTATAAGCTTGATCTTATTATTACGCCATTCAATAGTCTGCAGTTCCATCGCGCCTCCAAAAGTATGCCTATAAGCCGATGAGCCTGGCAAACGCGCCTTTTTTTACCTTTATTGCCGAAGCCGGGCAGATCTCCTGACAGCAAAAACAGGATATGCATCCGGAATAATCAATGCTGATACGCTCTTTTTTCATACTGATCACCTTTTTAGGGCAGGCTTTTATGCATGAGCCGCAGCGGATACAATTTCCGTGCTCCACTTTGGGGTAAAAACGGATGAGGCGCCTGATAACATCGGTAACCGGCCGGGGCAGCCTTCTTGTCAGCGAAGCCCTGGGCAATTCAAAATCCCTTTCTATGACATTCTCAAGCGGCTCGCCAAGAACCTGGATGGATTTTATGTCAGCTACGCCCAGCCCTCTCCTGGCTGCCTCTTTTGTAGTCAAAATATCGCAAGGTTCAAGCCCCATGATAAAAGCCAGTATACTGTCCAATGCCGCGCAATCGGAACCGGCCAGGACTACTCCTGCCTCATATAGTTTCCCGGAGGTTGCCGGTCCGTCGCCTTCCATGGCGATAACGCCGTCGATAACGCTTAAGGCCGGCCTGACCTCTTCCAGGATATCTACCAGGATGTTGCAAAATTCCCGGACATCAAAATATTTACGGTGCAGTTCCGTTTTAAACGTATCCGAAACCAGGCCATAGAGGTTCTTTATTGCCGCGGTCAAAGTGGTCAACTCGTGGGTCTTGAATTTAGGCACAGAAACCAGATGATCGCAGTTATCCAGCCAGGTGGTCAGCGGAAATTTCCCTCTCCAGCGTTTTTTATCAAATTTCACCAACTCCACCCCTTCTTCTTCGGAAATCTTCTTCAAGCCCGTGCATTCGTAGACTTCATCCGCGTTCTCGGAGTGGGCTCCC
The DNA here is from genome assembly GCA_028713875.1 of Candidatus Omnitrophota bacterium. Taxonomy (GTDB): domain Bacteria; phylum Omnitrophota; class Gorgyraeia; order Gygaellales; family Profunditerraquicolaceae; genus JAQTNM01. The sequence continues at coordinate 6,858 of JAQTNM010000078.1, forward strand.
CATACACTCGGCCCGTCTCCGATAAATATCCTGCAGTTTATCTCTTTTAACACCTTGACTACCGCCCGCACCACCTCCGGGTGAGTGGTAATGCCGAATTCCGGCTCTTTTGCCATCAAAAGATTTGGCTTAACCAGGACCCGGCTTTCCGGTTTTATAAAATTACTTATGCCTCCCAGCGCCTCTATAGACTTTTTCACCGCATCCCAGACTAAAGGGCCGGTGTAACTATTGCATCTTACTATGGAAACCTTGGAATTCATTTTAGATTAAAAAATGTTTTTGCGTTTGCGGTAGTAACCCTG
>JAQTNM010000079.1 GCA_028713875.1 Candidatus Omnitrophota bacterium
TACTGAGCATTTTCACTGGTATTTGAGCATTATCCCGCGTGTAAGCAAGGTCGCGGGGTTTGAGCTGGGTTCAGGTATCTTCATCAATGCCTCTTCGCCCGAAGAGGGCGCAGAATTCCTGCGCGGAATTACACTGCCTGATAAATAAAAAAAAGAGGTGTGATTATGGTTAAACAAACTGACAGGCCGATAAAGGCCGAACCGGAATTTGCAAAGCTTTCACTTGATGAGGTCAAGGCTAGGCTCAAAACAAATGAGAATGGGTTGAGCCAGGAAGAAGCCGAAAAGCGGCTCGGAGAATACGGCCGCAATGAGATATCCGAAAAGAAGACCAACCCCGCCCTGAAGTTCCTGGGGTATTTTTGGGGGCCCATTCCCTGGATGATAGAGATCGCGGCAATACTTTCTGCGGTTATCCGGCACTGGGAAGATTTCGGGGTGATCTTTGTGATGTTATTGATAAATGCCACTGTGGGGTTCTTCCAGGAATATAAGGCGGATAATGCCATAGAGCTGTTAAAGAAGAAACTGGCCCTTAAGGCGCGTGCCTTGCGCGACGGTAAATGGGTTATGCTGACAGCCGAAGAATTGGTCCCCGGAGACCTGATACGCGTGCGGCTGGGCGACATTATCCCGGCGGATATCAAGCTTTTTAAAGGGGATTATCTGTTGGTAGACCAGTCTGTCTTGACCGGCGAATCCCTGCCTGTTGAAAAGCACTCCTCTGATATAGGATATTCCAGTTCTATCGTCAAACAGGGGGAGATGGATGCCATTGTAGTAGGTACCGGTTTGAATACGTATTTCGGCAAGACCGCCCGTCTTGTTGCCGAGGCCAAAACCCGCAGCCATTTCCAGAAAGCGGTTATTAAAATAGGCGATTACCTTATCATTACTGCCATCGCATTGGTTGCGCTTATTTTTATGGTATCGCTCTTTCGGCATGAGAAGTTCCTGGAAATACTGCAATTTGCGCTTATTCTGGTCGTGGCTTCTATCCCTGTGGCATTGCCCGCTGTTTTGACAGTAACCATGGCAGTGGGCGCTTCCATGCTTGCCAGAAAAGAGGCCATTGTAAGCAAACTGGTGGCTATAGAGGAAATGGCGGGGGTAGATGTGCTATGTTCGGATAAGACAGGCACCATCACTAAAAATGAGCTGAGCATAAAAGAGATCAAGCCTTTTGAGGGTTCAGCGGATAGCGATGTTCTGGTTTGGGGCGGATTAGCTTCCCGACAGGAGGATAAAGACCCGATAGACGATACTATAATTGCCAGGATCCGCTCAACAAGCGGGATTGCGCAGCGCCTCAGCCAATACAAGATCACCTCCTTTAAACCCTTTGACCCGGTTGCAAAGCGCACCGAAGCCAGCGTAGAAGAAAGCGGAGGCAGGAAGTTCATGGTCACAAAAGGAGCGCCGCAGGTCATCCTTTCTCTCGTAGTCAATAAAGAGCAGATGTCTTCCAGGATAGATAATATCGTCAATGATTTTGCCACTCGCGGTTACCGCGCGCTGGGCGTAGCCAGGACAGATGATTCCGGGGCCTGGCAGTACGCCGGGCTTTTTGCCATTTACGACCCGCCGCGGGATGATTCAGCCGAGACTATAAAGATCGCCGAGTCAATGGGCCTGGATGTGAAAATGGTTACCGGAGACCATATTGCCGTAGCTAAAGAGATCGCAAAAGAAGTGGGCCTGGGAGAAAACATTCAGCCTGCCTCGGCTTTCCTGGATAGACCGGATAAAGAAGCACAGCAGATCATCGAAGGAGCGGACGGCTTTGCGCAGGTGTTCCCTGAGCATAAGTATAAGATAGTGGAGGAATTGCAGGCAAAGGGCCATATCGTGGGTATGACCGGTGACGGAGTAAATGACGCCCCGGCGCTCAAAAAAGCAGACGCAGGTATTGCCGTAGCAGGGGCGACAGACGCGGCAAAATCCGCGGCATCAATTGTCCTGACCAGCCCCGGTCTTTCTGTGATCATTGACGCGATCAAAGAAAGCCGCAAGATATTCAAGCGCATGAATAGCTATACTATTTACCGCATAGCCGAAACAACCAGGGTTTTATTGTTCATGACCACGGCGATCATCATCTTTAACTTTTATCCGGTTACCGCTGTCATGATCGTTATCCTGGCAATGCTCAATGATATCCCTATTATGATGATCGCTTATGATAATACTAAGATCTACGACCGGCCGGTAAGCTGGAATATGCGCAGGGTCTTAAGCCTGTCTACTGTTTTGGGCGTAGCCGGAGTATTCGCCAGCTTCGGGATGTTCTGGATAGGCCAGGAGGTATTCCGTCTTGACCGTCAAACCATCCAGACGCTTATTTTTCTGAAATTAGCCGTGGCAGGACACATGACCATTTATCTGGCCAGGACCGGAGAAGACCCGTTCTGGCGCAGGCCTTACCCCGCCCTTGCCCTGATACTGGCCTGCGAAATAACCCAGGTAGCTGCCACGCTGTTCGCTGTTTACGGCATCTTTATGAAGCCGATAGGCTGGAAGTTGGCGCTTTTCGTATGGGGGTATGCTTTTGCTTTCTTTGTCCTGACGGATTTTATAAAAATACGCGCTGACAGGATAATGGACCACCTGGGGATAAGATTCCGCCGGGGCACGCAGCTAAACTGACAGGATAACAGGAGCAGCAGAAAAAATAATTTGGGTATACAGGATAAAAATAGGATAATGTCCAGAAAGCCATTTTTTAACGAAAGGAGGCAGTAAATGAAAAAGACAATAACTGCGGTATTGGTTATCCTGATGCTGACCGCTCTTTGTTCTTTTGCGCTGGCGCAGGAGAGCAAGGAAAGCACGATGGGCAAAAGTATGATGCAGGGCCCCGAGACGTCCGGACAGGCGATGATGACGGGCGATAAAAAAATGATGGGGCCTTATGCCATGTGTAGGATGATGTGTTCCATGATGGCCGGCAAAGCCATGATAGCTACCGGAGACGGCGGTGTGATAGTATTAATGGGGAACAAGCTGTCGAAATATGACAATGACTTGAGCTTAGTTAAGGAAGTAGAAATTAAGATGGATACAGAAGGCATGCAGAAGATGATGGGCGATATGATGGAAAAATGCCCTATGAAGTCGGCATCAGATGAAAAGGAAACGGCTAAAGCTAATTAATATCGCAGGCCTTTTGATTCTTCAGAGCCCGTAACCAAAAGTTACGGGCTTTTTATTTATAAAGACCCCGCTTACAAAAAATACAAAAAAACCCTTGATATAGTGAGCCGCCGTTCTTATAATACACTTATATATATTAAACTGGCAGGTTTATGGTTTGTACTCTAAAATTTTCCTAAGACTCTAAATGCCCACGGAAAAACTTTCCTTCGATCATTCTACGCCAAAGACCCTGCGCATCAAAGCAAACGGGGACTGGCATATCTCTTCTGGGATACCTTCCATGAATGACGTTATCCTGCAGCTTGACGCCCATAAAGATACCGCGCAGATTAACATTGATGTTTCGGCAGTAAGCAAGTGGGACAGCGGGTTCGTCGCTTTTTTATTCCATCTGAGCAGGGAGTGCGGACACAGGAATATCGGCATTGAGACTAAAGGCCTGCCTGACGGCGCCAAGAAGCTGCTTGCCCTGGCTTTAAAGGTGAACGAGAAAAATATAATACATCCCCGGATGCACCTGACTTTTCTGGGAAAGGTCGGGGATAAAGTTTTACAGATAAACGAAAGCACTGTTTCGCTGCTTGGTTTCCTGGGAGAGATAGCGGTCAGTTTCGGACGCCTGATCGCCGGCAAGTCATATTTTCGCCGCGATGAATTTATGTATATCGTGCAAAGATGCGGCGCCGGCGCCCTGCCCCTTGTCTCTTTGATCAGCGTATTGGTAGGCATAATCCTGGCTTTTATCGGAGCCATACAGCTTCAATTATTCGGGGCGCAGATCTTCATTGCCGATATAGTGGGCATTGCCATGGTGCGCGTGATGGGCGCGGTGATGGCCGGGATCATTATGTCCGGACGCACAGGCGCATCTTTTGCCGCGGAGCTGGGCATTATGCAGGTAAATGAAGAGATCGATGCGCTCAGGACCTTGGGGGTCTCGCCGGTTGAATTCCTGGTCATGCCGCGCGTGCTGGCGCTGGTTATAATGATGCCGCTTTTAGCGCTGTACGCGGACTTTATGGGCATATTGGGCGGATTTGCCATCAGCGCGGGAGTGCTCGGGCTTAACCCGGTAGAATATTGGCACCACACCCAGTCAGCGGTAAAGCTGAGCAACCTGTGGGTGGGGCTCATACACAGCTTTATTTTCGGCATCATTATCGCGGTAGCCGGATGCCTGCGTGGGATCAAGTGCGAAAGAAGCGCTGCTGCGGTAGGAGAGGCGACTACCTCGGCAGTGGTTGAGGCGATCACCGGCATTGTGATCGCTACGGCAATCATCACCTTTATCTGCCAGGTTCTGGGAGTTTAAAATGGATAAAATATTGCAGCCGGTTATAGAAGTGCGCAACCTTGATCTGGCTTACGATGATTACGTCGTGATGCAGGGGCTTGGCTTCCGCGTCAATAAAGGCGATATCTTTATTATTATGGGCGCCAGCGGCTGCGGCAAGAGCACCCTGCTTAAAGCCCTTATCGGGCTTAAGGAGCCGGATAAAGGAGAGGTTTTATATGACGGTAAGAGTTTCTGGGGCGCCGGCACGGAAGAACAAGATATGATGATGAGGCGTTTCGGCGTCCTTTATCAGGGCGGGGCGTTGTGGAGTTCATTTACGCTGGGGGAGAATATCGCCCTGCCCTTGCAGCTGTATTCAAATTTATCCGCCGCCCAGATCCGGGAAGAGGTGGAATTAAAACTTGCTTTAGTAGGGTTATCCGGATACGCCGAATTTTACCCTTCCGAAATAAGCGGAGGCATGCGTAAAAGAGCCAGCCTTGCCCGGGCCATCGCCCTTGAGCCGGATATCGTCTTTTTTGACGAGCCCTCGGCCGGGCTTGACCCGGTAAGCGCGCGGATGCTGGATGACCTGATCCTGCAGATGAGGGACGCGCTGGGGGCGACGGTGGTAGTCGTTACTCACGAGCTTCCCAGTATTTTTGCCATAGGGAATAATTCGGTATTTCTAGATGAAGAAAGTAAGAGCATTATCGCATCAGGTAACCCGAAGGACCTGCTAAATAATTCCAATGACCCCAGGGTCATCCAATTTTTGACAAGAGGAGAAAGACAAGGAGCCGGCAGATGATCAGGAAAGCGAATAAAACGGTGATTGGCGCGTTCGTAGTAGGGGCAGCGGTTTTATTGATGGCAGCGATATTGATTTTTGGCTCTGGGGCGCTTTTTCAGCAGTCGGATAAATACGTTCTTTTCTTTGACGGTTCTGTCAAGGGGCTTTCCGCGGGTGCGCCGGTGATCTTCAGGGGGGTAAAGATCGGCAGCATCAGCACTATCAGTCTGATCTACGACGAGCAAAGCAAAAGCGTGCTCATCCCTGTGATTATTGATGTAGAGCTGGCCCGGGTTAAGGGTGTTCCCGATAAACGCGGCTACCCCGATTATAAAATGCTTATCCAGCAGGGCCTGCGGGCGCGCCTGGAGATACAGAATTTTATCACCGGACAGCTTATGCTCGCATTTGATTTTTATCCGGACAAACCCGTCAAGATGTACGGCATTATCAAGGACTATCCGGAGCTTCCGGCGCTGCCCATATCGCCGGATATTTTTGAAGTCATGAACGATATCCCCATAAAGAAAATTTCCGATGATTTGAGTCAGACAGTTTCAGGGATCAACAGGCTGGTGAATTCGGAAGGCATCTCTGAGTTGCATAAAACGCTTCAGGAGGTGACTATGGCTGCGCGTTCCATGCGTTTGTTGGCCGACTATCTGGAGCAGCATCCCGAAGCGTTTTTAAAAGGAAAAACCAGGCCTAAAGGAGAATGAGATGAAAAAGCTTATGATCTATGCGATTTTTGCTTTTATGTCAGCAGGATGCATATCCGTATCCGGCAGCCCCAACCCGCGGTTCTATATGCTCAGCTCCGTAGATAGAGATAAAGCAAGCCCGGTATTGAACATACCGGCCTCTACCATTATAGAGATCGGTCCGGTTACGATCCCGCCCTACTTGGACAGGCCGCAGATGGTCACCCAGGACAAAAATAAAATGGTCACATTCGCCGAGTTTGACCGCTGGGGAGAGCCTCTTGATTCAGGCCTGGAGCGGCTGCTTGTAGAAAATCTCACGCTTATGCTCCCCGGCGCAAGCTTACAGATGTTCCCCTCCAATTTTGCCATCCCGCTCAATTACCAAGTGATCATTAGTGTTGTCCAATTAGAAGGAGATCTTAGTAAGGACCTGCTGTTTATTACGCAGTGGTCCATTATCGACTCCCAAAACAGAAAAATGGTGCTTACTAAAAGGTCTCAATTTACCTGTCCCATTAAGCCGCATAACTATTCCGGATTAGCCGGTGCTTTGAGCGCTGCCTGCGTCTCCTTAAGCAGCGAGATAGCCGAGAATTTGTTCCGGGTCGCAAACCAGCAAAGGCCGCAGGAGGATACCAAGAGCCAGCCTAATTAAAGATATAAGCGTTCCCGGAAAAGGAAGGATATACAATGCCGTTGACACAGCAGTTATTATTAAGATGCCCGTACTTTATTTTAGGCCCGGCTATCGTGGGGCTAGCCATAGCGTTTTCTATAACAGGGTTGCTTCTGGTGCGGCATTTTTTCCACCACAGTAAATTAAAGGCCCACCACGACGTAGCCGACCCGATACTCGGGGCCCTGGGCACGGTCTACGCGGTGCTTTTGGCGTTTGTCGTAGTTACTGTTTGGCAGAGCTTTGATAAATCCAATTCCAACGTGCAACGCGAGGCAAATTGCCTGGCTGATCTTTACAGGGACGCCGAGGCTTTTCCTGCCGAATCCAGACAAAAGATAGGCGCTTTATTGCGCCAGTACAGAGAGGTGATAGTCGATAGCAAATGGAAGATGATGGCAGGCGGGCGGATGAGCCCGGAAGCGGAAAGCTTAATAAGACGGATCTGGGCGTTTTATACGGCTTATCAGCCGAAGAGCCCTGCGGAGCAATCGTTCTTCGACGTATCGG
>JAQTNM010000080.1 GCA_028713875.1 Candidatus Omnitrophota bacterium
CTGTATCGGATTAGCAGTTCTGCGCTCCTCGTAAATCCTTGCGCACTTTTGCCAAAAAATTTCTTATGTGGCTCCCAAACCCCTCATCAAAATATCGATAGCTAAAAAACCCTCCTTCGTTCAAAAACCTGATAGGTTCTTGTTGCGAACTTAATGTTATTTTTCCCTTTTTATTCTTAGTTAGATTTTTCTCTCCTTTGCGTCTATTAAGACAGAAGGGAGTTCAAAATGTCTATTCTAATTTCCGTAGAAGTAATCGCCACAAAAATATTTGAGGTAAGAAACAAAAAAGTAATGCTGGATAGGGATTTAGCCAGGTTTTATGGGGTAAAGACGAAAAGATTAAACGAGCAGATGAGAAGGAATAAAAAGAGATTCCCATATGATTTCATGTTTCAGCTATTCCAGGAAGAGACAGAATCTTTAAGGTCGCAATTTGCGACCTTAAACAATATGAAAGGTAATAATTCTCGGAGAGGTAGACATATTAAATATCTACCTTATGTATTTACCGAACAAGGAGTAGCTATGCTCTCCAGCGTTTTAAACAGCGAAAGAGCTATACAGGTTAACATTTTAATAATGCGCGCATTTACTAAATTGAGAGAAATCCTTTTAACACACAAGGAGTTAGCAGTAAAGATTGAAGCATTGGAGAAAAAGTATACTGAACACGACGAGACAGTAAAAGAGATATTTGAAGCCATAAGGAAACTTTTAGAATTTCCTGCCAAAGAGAAGAATCGGCTTTCATGCTTGAAAGACGTATCCCTGCCTTACTTTTCACAAAAAAGTTGACAAATACGGGGGGGAGTGTAAAATAGGTTTCAAGGGGGAATAAATAAAGTTGAACAGAGACTTCAGACCCGCCCCAAAATCCCTGCTTAGATCCTTCACTTTACTTGAACTCATCGTAGTTATTGTTATCTTAGGCATCCTTGCCACCTTAGGTTATTCTCAATACTACTCAATAGTGGAAAGCAGCCGCCTTTCTGAAGCTAAAGCCAGGCTAGGCACTATGCGTCAGATGGCCATAGAATATTATTGGAAGAATGGTACGTTGACCGGCATACAGGATAGCGACGTGGGCTGTGATGGTCTTGGTTGCAGGAGCGCGAGTTTTTTCAATTATGGGGTTTGGGGAAAGGGGCCAACCTATGTGAACTTGTGCGCGGCCAGGTGTACGGAGGATGGTAAAACCCCTAACGCCAATGTCTATTTTGTTTTTTGCCTTAGGGTTTGGCCAGCCACGGGGGTGTCGTGCTGGTGCTGTTCGAATGAGGATGGGTCTGAGGACGGTTGTTTAGGTTTTCCTGAATCGTGTTCTTCTTAACCGTGCGGTTTATGGTTGCTCCAATCCGTCTACTTAGTCTTTCCCGCCCGATTCATTTATCTCCGCAAGAAGCACTTCGAAAATAAACAACGCAATTCATTTGAACGAACGTAAGTTTTAGCGGGTGACGGACGAGACGAAGACCTTGCCGCCCGCAACGATAGCGAGGGCGGAAAGGTGGATCTGGCTGAGCAGGATCCGCTAAGACTGCCGGGCGTAAGGAATTGCGTTGCTTATACTTTTCTATTGCAACCGTAAACCAAATATATTAAAATAGTTGACAATGGATAAAGACCATATTAATTCACTTTTGGAGTTGAGTCTGCCTGAGCTGATTTTAGCTGCAGATAAAATAAGAAGAGAATCTGTCGGCTCAAAGATAGAGTTGTGCAGTATCATCAACGCCAAATCCGGCCTCTGTAACCAGGATTGCAAGTTCTGCGCGCAGTCAAGCCGGCACTCTACCGGTGTTGAGCGTTACCCGCTTAAGAAAAAAGAAGAGATGCTGGAGGCGGCTAAGCGCGCCCAGGGCACGGGAGCGCAGAGATTTGGTATCGTCACCAGCGGAGCGACTGTCCGTCGGGAAGAATTAGGCGTGATTTGCGATACTGTTGCCGAAATAATCACTAAAGTCGGCATAAGGGTGTGTGCTTCTCTGGGCTCGCTGGATGAAGAGGCATTCCGCTTGTTAAAGCAGGCAGGACTAAGCCGTTATCATCATAACATTGAAACCTCTCCCGGTTATTTTTCCAACATTACCATTACACATACTTTCCAGGACAGGATAGATACGATTATCTCTGCCAAAAAAACGGGCCTGCAGGTCTGCAGCGGAGGCATAATCGGGATGGGAGAGACTTTAAATGACAGGATTGAAATGGCCCTTTACCTGAAAGAATTGAATGTAGACTCCGTGCCTGTAAATATATTGGTCCCCATAAAAGGCACCCCCTTAGAAAAGCAAGAGCAGCTTTCGCCTATGGAAGCAATAAGGAGTATCGCGCTCTTTCGCATCATATTAAAGGATAAGATCGTCAGGATAGCCGCAGGCAGGGAATCGGTCTTAAAAGATTTTCAGGCCCTGGCTTTTATGGCCGGAGCCAACGGCATGCTTATCGGCGGATACCTGACCATAAGGGGCAGAGAGATAGATGAAGACAAGAGATTGGTTAAAGAGGTGGAAGATTTATGGCGCAGATAGATGATTTTTTAGAGGCAAGGGCCAAAGAAGGGCTGCTAAGAAGCCTAAAGCCCGTATCCTGTCGCCGGGAAGGCACGATCCGTATTGACGGAAAAGAGTATATTGATTTTTCTTCTAACGATTACCTGGGTTTATCCGGCCACCCCAAACTTATAGAAGAAAGCAAAAAAGCGATTGATAAATTCGGTACTTCCTCCTGCGCCTCGCGCTTAATGAGCGGAGACCTGAACCTGCACCATGAATTAGAGGAGGAGACCGCCAAATTCAAGAATAAAGAAGCCGCCCTGATCTTTAATTCCGGTTATCAGGCAAATACCGGTATTATCAGCGCGCTTTATACAAAAGGCGATTGCATATTTTTTGACCGGTTAAGCCACGCCAGTATAATTGACGGGATTATTTTATCCGGAGCCCGCTTTTTCCGTTTTCAGCATAACGACCCCGGGCACCTGGAATCCCTGTTGGAAAAGGAAAGGGATAAGTTCAATAAAGCGCTTATAGCCACGGAGACGGTTTTCAGCATGGACGGCGACAAAGCCCCTTTACGGGAATTATGCCGCCTTAAAGAAAAATATAACTGCGAGATATTTGCCGATGAGGCCCACGCCACCGGCATATTCGGAGAAAACGGCAGCGGCCTGATCGAGCAGGAGGGATTAGAGGGAAAAATAGATTTTATCATGGGGACATTCAGCAAGGGGCTGGGAAGTTTCGGTGCTTACCTGGCTGCTTCCCGCAGGACAAGAGAATATTTGATTAATACCTGCAGGAGTTTTATATATTCCACAAGCTTGCCTGCGGCGATAATCGCCTGTAACCTGGCAGGCATTGACCTGGTAAAAAATGAGCCGTGGAGGCGGCAAGGGCTTTTGGAATCAGCGCAATATTTCCGCCAGGCGCTAAAAGCCAAAGGTTTTGAGGCAATCGGAGATTCGCAGATAGTGCCGGTTATCATAGGAGACAACTTTAGAGCGAAAGAATTTGCAGAGAACCTCCAGGAAAAGGGCTATTTGGTTTTACCTATAAGGCCTCCCACAGTGCCTAAGGGCCAGGCGCGGCTGAGGTTTTCTTTGACTTTTCATCACCGCCGGGAAATACTGGAAAGGCTTATAAATGACATCGCAGGCATCGCCGTTTAAAGTGCTGGACCGCGGATTTAAAAAAACGATCTGTCTTATTCCCGGCTGGGCAACCGACTACAGGATATTCTCGCTTCTGGAGCTGGACTACAATTATCTGCTGCCGGTTGATTTTTCTCCCGTTAACTTTAAAGATAAATTATCGCAGTTATTGAAGGAAGAATATCCGGGAAAAATATCCCTTTTAGGCTGGTCGCAGGGAGGGTTCCTGGCTGCTGATTTTACCCTGGATAATCCAGGCTGGATAGAAGAATTGATCTTAGTAAGCATGCGCAGGCATTACCCTGCATGCACACTGGAGGGGGTCAGGGGACAGCTTAACAAGAGCAGGAAGGCGTATCTCTATAGGTTTTACCTGGATTGTTTCTGTGACGCTGATAAGGAATCCCTGTCCTGGTTCAGGAAAAATCTGTTGCGGGATTATCTTTCCGAAATGCGGACTGAAAGTTTAATGGAAGGCCTGGATTATCTTTCGGGAGCCGGGCTTGATCTTGGACGCCTGGCTTCGCTGGAGAAGACAAGATTCTTTCATGGAGCGGAAGATAACATAGCTCCTGCCGCAGAAGTTGCACAGATACAAGCCGGACTGCCCAGGGCAGAATTTATTTATATAAAGGGCTGCGGCCACATTCCTTTATTGAGCAGGATCTTTAGAGAAGAGTTTTACCGTGGATAAAGAGATAATAGCCAGAGAATTTTCCAGGCGTGCTTCTACCTATGACAGGTACGCGGATATACAGAAACGCGCGGGCCTGGAGCTTTTAGGGTCTATAGGGCGGGATGGCATACGCAGAATATTGGAAATCGGCTGCGGTACCGGCAACTATACGCTTCTTTTAACCGGAAAATTCTCAGGGGCGCATCTTAAAGCGATAGACATATCCGGAAAGATGATTGAGGCTGCGCAGGAGAAATTAAGAGATAAAGAGGTGGAATTCTACGTTGCCGATGCCGAAAAAGCGGATTTAGGTAAAGATTTTGACCTGATCACTTCCAACGCCTGTTTCCAGTGGTTTAATGATCTGGAGAAGGCATTGACAAGATATAAAATGATGTTACGTCCAGGCGGCGCAATTTCCTTTTCCATATTCGGTCCGCTTACCTTCAGGGAATTAAATGCCGCCCTGAGAGATGCCGTTAAAGGCACATCAATAGAAGCCGGACATTTTTTCGCCAGGGAGGAGATAAAGGAAGCCCTAAAACATAATTTTACTGCGGCAAAGATTGAAGAAGCCAGGTATGAGGAATCCTTCGCCTGCCTGAAAGACCTGTTATGCAAGATAAAATACAGCGGCGTAAGAGGAGACGGATTGGGCAGGAAAGTTCTGTTCGGAAGGCAGCTTTTACAGAAAATAGAAACGGCTTATCTGGCCAGGTTTAAACAGATCAAAGCCACCTACCAGGTTTTTTTCTGCCGGGGCATAACGCCATGAACGCTATATTTGTGGCAGGCACGGATACAGGCATAGGCAAGACCGTTGTCGCCGGTTGTTTAGCCAGGTACATTTCTGAAAAAGGATACCGGGTCATAACACAAAAGTGGATACAGACCGGCTCCCGGCATAATTTCTCTGCGGATATCCGGGCGCATCTGGATATTATGGGCAAGGAAAAAAGAGATATAGAAGGATATCTTCATCACGTTGCGCCATATATTTTCAGGGCTGCTTGTTCTCCCCACCTGGCCTCGGAGATTGAGGATAAAAAAATCAGTAGGGATAAAATCATAAAAAGTTTCAAATTCCTCTCGGGAGAATTTGATTTCGTCATAGCCGAAGGCCTGGGCGGGGTATCGGTCCCTTTTGACAAGAAGCATCTGGCGATCGATATAGTCAAAGAATTAAACCTGCCGGTTTTGCTGGTCGTAGGCAACAAGCTGGGAGCAATTAACCATGCCTTATTGACTATAGAGGCCTTAAGGAAGAGAAAGATAAAAATTTTAGGCCTGGTCTTTAATAACCTCAAGGGTCAGGACGGCTATATTTTAAAAGATAACCCCCGCATAATAAGAGCATTAAGCAGGCAGCGCGTATTCGGCGCTCTGCCGTGGCTGGCCGCAAGAGAACGGTTATATAAACGGTTTGTCCCGATAGGGGATCAGATACTGAAGAGGCTCCTGGCTTATGGATAAATGGCTTAAAAAAGACCTGGAATTTATCTGGCACCCTTACACACAGATGAAGGATTGCGAGAAATTCCCGCCTGTATTAATAGAAAAGGCAAAGGGTATCAGGCTTTACGACCATAAAGGCAATTTTTATTACGATACCATTTCCAGCTGGTGGTGCAATGTCCACGGCCACAACCATCCCCGCATAAAAAAAGCGATCAAAAAACAATTGGACTGCCTGGAACATGTTTTATTCGCGGGTTTTACCCATAAGCCGGCAATTTTACTGGCAGAGAAACTCGTTGCTCTTGCGCCAGGAAAATTAAACAGGGTATTCTTTTCCGATAACGGCTCTACAGCCGTAGAGATAGCCCTGAAGATGTCTTTCCAATACTGGCAAAATACCGGCAGGAGAGTAAAAAGGAAATTTGTATCTCTGGATAACGGTTATCACGGTGATACCATCGGCGCGATGAGCGTAAGCGGGATAGACCTTTTCAATAAAGTATTTTCGCCCTTATTTTACCGTTCTTTTAAAATACCTTCCCCATATTGTTACCGCTGTCCGGAGAAAAAAGACAGGCAGACATGTGACATAGATTGCATAAAGCCGCTTGAGGCTTTGTTAGAGAAAAAATCCGGGGAAATCGCGGCTATCATCCTGGAACCCAGGGTCCTTGGCGCTGCGGGTATGCTTGTTTATCCGCGGGAATATTTAATAAGGGCCGCTGCCCTGGCAAAGAAATTCAACATCCATTTCATCGCTGATGAAGTAGCTACCGGCTTCGGCAGGACAGGGCAGATGTTTGCTTCAGAGGGCCTGGAGCCGGACTTTATGTGCCTTTCCAAAGGGATCACCTCCGGCTATCTGCCGCTGGCTGCCACATTAACTTCGGAGAAAATATACAAGGCTTTTTACGGGGGTTATTACCCAAAAAAGACTTTTTATCACGGTCACACTTATACCGGGAATCCGCTGGGCTGTTCAGCTGCCCTGGCCAGCCTGGAAATATTCGAGAAAGAAAATACTTTAGAAAGAGCAAAAAATATGATACCGTTATTCAACAGGCGCCTGCGGGATTTCAGGGGCCTTAAGCTAGTGGGGGACGTAAGGGCCATCGGCCTTATCGGCGCGCTGGAACTGGTCAGGGACAAAAAGACAAAAGAACGTTTTGGTCTTAATGAAAGGATCGGCCTGCGGGTTTACAGACTGGGCCTTGAGAAAAACCTTATTTTAAGGCCCTTGGGCGATATAGTCTATTTTTTCCTTC
>JAQTNM010000081.1 GCA_028713875.1 Candidatus Omnitrophota bacterium
TGTCCGGCATCCATCAGCTTTTGCAGCTCTGCTCTTGCCTGCGCCAGGTACTCCCAGGCCCTGTTTTTGGAAGGGCTGCCGATCCATTTGCCGAACTCGCCGTAGATCCAGGAGCCGGCGGCAAGGCGCGGTATGTTCCTTTGCGCGGGGAATAATTCCAGAGATTCTTTCACGGTCACCGCCTTTAAAAACTTAGCTTCGCAAATCCGGGTATAAAGCTCATTTAAAAAGTCATGGCCGTCGTTAGAATAATATTCCCAGGCGTTCTCACCGTCCATGGCTATGGTAACCAGCGTATCTTTATGCCCGAAGGCATGATCAATATTCTCCAGGTGTTTCAGGAAATGGGCCACGGCATCTTTTGCCTCCCATTTATGGTAAACAAAACCGATCAGGTCGGAAAGATTCCTGTCCCGGAAGACTATGTTAAGAGAGCCGTTTTTGCGTTTCAGGGTATGCGGCTGGTATAGCAACCCGGTGTTTCTTTTTTTGAGCTTCAATGATTTGAATAATATCGCCTCATCAGCGACTATCCAGTTTAAGCCGGCCTGGATAAAAAAATCCAGTATATGCTCGCATACCGATTCTTCCGAAGGCCACATGCCGCAAGGAGCGGCTCCGAAGAGCTTTTTATAGAACTCAACTGCCATTTCAATCTGCTCCCTGGCATCCGCGGGATATTTAAAAGCTGCATGCGGCAGGACTGTTCTCAGGTTGGCTTCTTTGCCCAGCTTGATATCATATAACAACGGCAATATGGGATGATAATAGGGGCTGACCGTTATCTCAATCTGCCCGGAATCCGCCATTTTCCTGTAACCGGGGATGGTCTCTTTTAAGATCAGAAGCTGTTTGTCCAGGACTATGCGTTTTTCCTCTTCGCTGAAAAACCTGCCTTTATTAACGATGTTCTTTAATTCCGGGACGCCGCTGCGAAAGGACGGGTCTATCCAGGCCAGGTTAAACCAGAGCTGCAGGTCCAGGTAATCCTGGGGGCTAAAGTCGCTTCCTTCCTGTTTTTTAAAATATAATTCGTAATAACGCGGGTGCACTGCGATGCAGTTCTTTACGTCAATGCTGAAAAATTTATCCAGGATGAATTTTTTCTCGGTACCCGTAAGTTCGGAAGCATTTTTATAGGAAAGCTCAAGGAATTTATCTTTAACCGAACCCCGGTTATAATCCTCTATCTGCTCTATCAGAGAAGGCACGACATTGAAGGTTTGATGTATGGCAGGATATTTTTCCAAGATCTGCACCATGTCCAGGTAGTCTTTGGTCCCGTGCAGCCGCACCCAGGGCGAATCGGTTTCCTGGGTAAGCAGGTCCTTGTAGTAAGGCTGGTGCATGTGGAATATAAAGGCAAGGTATAGCATAAATTTTATAAAAAAACCCCCAGGGGATTACTCCCCCGGGGGTTTTTCCTACATCAACTTATTAGAATGTTACCTTCATTGAACCGATAAGCTGGGCTGCGTCGTGACGGTTGTCCGTTGTGCCCGAGCTGAATGCCTTGCCTGGCTTGAACCAGCCGGCGGTAAGGCCAAACTGCACATCCTCGGTATAGTTGTAAACCGCGGTCAAATCCAATTCGTTACCAAGGAATTTTTTATCGGTCATTGTATAGGCGCCATAGCTGGTATTGGTAGTGTCAACATAAGGAGCATTCATGGTTCCGGCAGTGCCTTGAGCCCTGAAATACATACCATAGTTGAAGCTCAAGATTACGTCCTCCACCGGCTTCATGCTGCCCATCAAATTGATGGCTTGAAGGTTGGTGAAAGGCACGATGGCATATACTATGTTGCTCAAAGCCTGATCATAGAACATTGTATCCCACTGATGCTCTAACTTGTTATCTTTGTTTCCAGACAGATAGGTGTACTCTGCGCCTATTGAAGGAGACCACTTCTTGGTCTTTTCAAACGGCAGGGCATAATTGGCTTTTGCCTGAACTGCGAAAGCGCTGCGCTCAGCCATGGGCTGGACACCTAAAGCTGCTGCCTGGTTGTATCTACCGAACTGATAAGCACCTTCAACAGATGCCTTCAAATCGGTGATCGGCTCGGCAGAAACTAAAGCGCCGACCGTGTAAACCTGGTCAGCCTTGTTGTTAATGCCGCTCTTATTACGGCTCTGTTTGTTGAAGAAATAACCTTCGATGGATGTTGTTTTATCCAGGTCATATTTTGCATTGACGCCGAGTAAATTCTGGGCATCATTTCTGGTAGGGGTCGTATAGGAGATCCTAGAAGCGATTAAATCAATCACCAGAGGATCATAGTTCAAGACTGCCTTTACCGCGTCAAATGCTTTTCTTTCCGTCAAATCACCGGGAACGCCGCCTAAAACATTGGTATTGTAGTTGCGGGCGTTGCCAATGATCAGACCGTTGCCATACCTTAATTCCTGACGACCGACTGTTATGCTTAAAGGCGAATACAGGAATTCCTTTAAGGTAACGTAGGCCAAATCAAGATCGATCTTGGTGTCACCGGAACCTTCGGTAGTCCTTTCGGTGTTCCAGGCTCTTTCATTGATCAACCTTACGGTAGCCATAACATTGTCGGTTAGATCAGCGTCAATCCTGACGCGGATCTGGGAAAGGAAATTCCCTTCGTTATCGTTGTTCTTGTCTCCGGCAGGACCGTTCGTTAAGCTGAAGCGGTCTCTGGTTAACGCCATCATGTTGATGTCGCCGGATACTTTTACATTCTGGACCTCGGCGTAGGCGGCGCACGCAGTGCCCACCACGAATACCAGGGCCAGAATCAGTATTAAGCGTTTACTCATTTTGTTTATCCTCCTTTATGGATCAAGAAAATAAAGAAACTATATCAACTAGGTTTTTATGATTTGTATCCCTAGGTATTAACTATCTATCTATTTTTATATCACCGGATTTTCCAATGACTTCAGGCTTATTTTTATTCCCACCTCCTTTTGCCGCCTAAAATTAAAGCCATATCCAGTGGTATAAACTACTTTGTTTACCTTTTATCACATAACCTTTTATTTGTCAAGTATTTTTTACCGAAATATCACGCCCCGGCTATCCCCGGCCTTGTCCGGGGTCCGGCCCCGGACATAACTCTTTCTATTTGACCGGCTTAGCCTCTTTTTTGGGCATACCCTGGCCTTTAGGGCCCAAGGCAATGGAGATTATCATACTGTTGCCTTTTGACGACAGTATCACCACGCAGGTCTCGGTATCACGGTCAAAATTAAGCTGGCGCTCGCCGTATTCAATGATGTTCAAAAGGTTCCAGTTGCTCATTGCCATCTGTTCTTTATAAAAGGAAACGATCTGTTCCGGATTGGCCTTGCCCTGGTACTTAAGCATGCCTACGCGTATACCCTGGGTTTCAAAAGAATAAGAGGACTTGGGCAGCAGCTTGAAACCCGAAGGCACAGGCACGTCCGTGAATTTTACCATTGCCTGCGGCTCTAATAGCGCCGGGTTAGTCGTATCTTTTTTGTCCCAGCTTGCGCATCCCCCCAGTAATACAAAGGAAACCAGACACATTAACCTGATAAACCCTAACTTATTTTGCATTATGTCCTCCTTCCTATCCTTTAATGAGTCCGCTTAAATCTTTCCCCTTGATTTTAAAAATACGGCAACATCGCGGTAAATTTTATCTATTTGGCTTATACTTAAACCGGAATGCCTGGCTGTCTTGACCATCTCCTGCGGGGAAATGATGTCTTCGGGAGTATGAGAATCGGTATTCAAGATCAACTTGGCCCCGGCTTTAAGCGCTTTTTCTATGACATGCACGTTGGTCACTTTATGCCCGCGGCGGCAGGTCACTTCCAGGAAAATATTATTTTTTTTAGCCAGCCTTGCATCTTCATCGCTGATAAGGCCGGGATGGGCCAGTATATCTATATCGGCCTCCAGGGCCGCGCGGTTAGTATTTTTAATTACCGGCTCAGCCAGGGTCTGTCCATGGGCGACTATGACTTTTATGCCCTGCCTGCGGCAGTATTTGGTCAGCGGAGAAAATTGCTCCACAGGCAGGTGGGTCAATTCTATGCCGGGGAGCACTTTTATTCCGGAGTTGTTCGGCCAATGAGCGGTGAATTCCAGGATCGCGGCGGTGTTCGCTTTGACGTTGCTGTAATCGCAATGGTCGGTGATGGCAATGGCCTTAAAACCCAGCGCCATATAGCGCACCGCGATTCCAGAGGGGAGCAGAACCCCGTCGCTTAATAAGGAATGTATGTGTAAATCGTACATGTTTGAATTAAATGCCCCTGGCAGGAATCGAACCTGCCGCACGCAGTTTAGGAAACTGCTGCTCTATCCTTATGAGCTACAGGGGCATATTTTGTTCTAAGTTTCAGTATTTAATCAACGAATAAACCGGATAACCTTTTAGTCGTTTGCGGCCCCCCAGCTCCGACAGTTCGATCAGGAAAGCGATGCCGGCGATTTTGCCTTTTAGATTTTTTATCAGGTCCGCCACCGCTTTTACCGTGGCGCCGGTAGCGATGAGGTCGTCAACGATCAGTGCGCGGTCTCCGGGTTTAATCGCATCCGTGTGCACTTCCAGGGTATCTGTCCCGTATTCCAGCGAATAAGTTACCGAATGCGTATTCCAGGGCAGCTTCCCTTTTTTGCGCACCGGTACGAACCCCGCACCCAGCTTATAGGCGATTATACCGCCTAAAATAAAACCTCTGGCCTCTACCGCTACCACCACATCGATCTTTTTGTTTCGGTATTTGTTTGCCAGGACATCCACGGCGCGCTTAAATGCTTTCTTATCTTTAAGCAGGGTGGTGATGTCGCGGAAGAGAATCCCGGGCTTTGGAAAATCAGGGATATTGCGGATGCAATCCTTGAGTTTCAGGTTTTTCCCCATGTTCTGCTCTCCTGTTCTTCGGCAAATTTTTTCAGCTTCTTAAGGCCCTCTTCCTCTATCTGGCGCACTCTTTCACGCGAAACTCCCAGCTTATCCGCGACATCTGCCAAGGTATGAGATTTTCCGTCAACCAGGCCAAAGCGCATATCCAGCACCTGCCTTTCCCGGTCATCCATGCGGTCAAGGAGGTTATCCACTCTTTCCTTGTCCATCATATGTTCTATGGAGGCGTCAGGCATAATGGCTGAATTGTTTTCGATCAGGTCGATTACCTGGTTCTCTCCCTCATCTCCCACCGGGGCTTCCAGGGATGAAGTGGATGTCTTTAACCAGAAGTTTATCTGCTCAACCTTATTCTCCTTAAGCTTTAACTTCTTGGCGATCTCCTGGTCCGAAGGAAGGCGTTTTAATTTCTGGGATAAAAGCTCTTTAGTTTTTTTCCATTTGGTGATCAGCTCATTCATATAAACCGGAACGCGGATAAGCCTGCCCTGGTCCACCATTGACCTGGTAATGCTCTGCCTGATCCACCATGCGCCGTAGGTAGAAAAACGGAACCCTTTTCTGGGATTGAATTTATCCACTGCTTTCATTAACCCCAGGTTCCCCTCTTCGATCAGGTCCAGTAAGGGTATGCCCAGATAGGTATATCTTTTGGCAATATTGATGACCAGGCGCAGATTGGCGCGGATCATTTGTTTGCGCGCCTGCTCATCCCCTTTTCTTACGCGCCTGCTTAAGAGTATTTCTTCTTTAGGCGTCAATAGAGGGATATCGTGGATTTCTTTTAAGTAGGTTTTAAGGGCTTCCATTTTTTGTTCGTATGTTCGCAAGTTCGCGGGTTCATAAGTTTTAGCGTTACTAATAACTTGCGAACCAGCGGACCTTGGAACTTTAGAACGCGCCTATTTTTTGCTGTTCTTTAGCACTGCCTGGGCAGCAGCCAGAGTAGCGATCGGAACCCGGAAAGGAGAACAGCTCACGTAATTCATGCCTACGTTGTGGCAGAATTCAACCGAACGCGGTTCCCCTCCGTGCTCGCCGCAGATGCCTATTTCCAGGTTCTTATTGGTCTTGCGGCCGCGCTGAATGCCGATCTTTATTAATTCTCCTATGCCTTCCTGGTCAATGCTCTGGAACGGGTCTTCCGGCAGTATCCCTTTTTTAATATAATCAGGGAGGAACCCGCCGATATCATCGCGCGAAAACCCGAAACCCATCTGGGTCAGGTCATTTGTGCCGAAGGAGAAAAACGCGGCTACCTGTGCTAATTTGTCGGCAACTATAACTGCGCGCGGGATCTCGATCATGGTGCCGAAGAGGTGCTTGATTTTGGTTAAGTTATATTTTTCCAGGACTTCTGCATAGACCTGTTTGGCTATTGCTAGCTGATCGGTCAGCTCTTTAACGTCGCAGACCACGGGTATCATGATCTCCGGGTAAGGTTTTTTGCCTTCTTTGAGCAATTCCGCGGCTGCTTCAAGGATCGCGCGTATCTGCATGGCGCTTACTTCCGGGTAAGTTACTCCCAGGCGCACCCCGCGGTGGCCCATCATCGGATTTGACTCGCGCAGGCCTTCGGCGCGCTTGGCAAGCTCATCCAGCGAGATATTCAGATCTTTTGCCAGCGCCTCTAATTTAGCCTGGTCATGCGGAACGAATTCATGTAACGGAGGATCAAGCAGGCGTATGACTACCGGGAATCCGTCCATGGCTTCAATCGTGCCCTTGATGTCCTTTTTTACGTAAGGGAATAGTTCTTCAAGCGCTTTTTTGCGCTCATCCACCGTTTTGGAAATAATCATTTTGCGCAGTAAAAACAGGGGTTCTTCCGAGCCCTTACCGTAGAACATATGTTCTGTCCTGAAAAGCCCGATGCCCTCTGCTCCGAACTGCCTGGCTTTCTGGGCGTCTTCCGGGGTATCGGCATTGGTGCGGATGCCCAGCCTTTTTACCGAATCGCAGGCCTTAAGGAAATCGCTGAGGATTTTGTTTTCCTCGGTAGCATCCATCATCGGCAGCTGTCCTTCGTAGACATTGCCTTTGCTGCCGTTTAAGGTGATCCAGTCGCCTTCTTTGAAGACCTTCCCGTCGGCATGCAGTTCTTTTTTAGCGTAATCGATGTGCAGGTCTCCCGCGCCGACTACG
>JAQTNM010000082.1 GCA_028713875.1 Candidatus Omnitrophota bacterium
AAGAAAGCCAGTCCCGGATAAGGGCTATTCCGGTCTTATTGTAAGCGGTAATCTCTCTTTCGGCCTTAGGGTCAGTAGAATAACCGTGCCAGCTGATAAAATCCAGGGGCAGATGATGGCTATAGCAGAACCTGATCAATTCGTATATGAGGCTTCTTTCGGGGGTAACGATGGTATTGCCGTCCAGATTTTGGAACCACCAGCTGGTGCTGGGGCCTCCGACAGGTATATGGATTTTATATTCAGACCTCAGTTCACTCACCGCTTCAGCTACCACCCGGTACAGATTCAAGTATTCCTGTTTGCGGCCCAGGTAAAAATCATCCAGGTCCGGGGCGCTCCAGACTTCGTACCAGATGTTGTATTTCTTATCGCAGCTTAACCTCTGTATAGTCTGTTTCGCCAGCGCTTTAAATGCCTTGAGGTTCCAAGGAGCGCTTTTTTTATCCAGGGCTTTACCTAATCCCGCGGGCGTACTGAATATATCCAAAATAACGATACCGCCGGCATCATTTATAGTTTTGATGATGCCATCATAATTGCTCAGGAGTTTATCCTGCGCCTCTTTGTCTTTGGCCAGTTCATTTATTTCCCAAAGGTTATACTGCAGCCGATAAAAATTGCTAAAGCCGATATCCCGCTGCCAGGAGTCTATCGCGGATTGGGCAGCCAGGTTTTGAGGCCAGGTCTTATCTTTGTGGAATCCGCGCCCAGCCAGGTCGATATCGGCCCTAAATATCTTGGGCAGGACTATGGTAGCGGAATTGACATCCAAATTAAGTTCAAGGGTATCGGACTGGGCAAAACAGGGCTGGCCAGGCTGAATTAAAAACAAGCCCGAGCAGATAAGAAATAACAGGTATTTTGTCATTGTCTTCATCATTCGACTGGACCTTAAGATTTCTTCTGAACCCTTGTTATAGACCTTGCCCTTCCGGTTTTATCTTCGATATCCACAACTACCCCGTGCAATTGCACATTGTCGCTGGCCACTTCGAACCTCGTGGGAACAGCAGTAAGAAACTTTTTCAAAACGTCGTCTACTCTTCTGCCGATAACCGAATCATAGGGTCCGGTCATACCCGCGTCGGTAATGTAGGCGCATCCCGCAGGCAGGATCTTTTCATCCGCGGTCTGAATATGGGTATGGGTACCCAGGATAGCGCTGGCTAAATCCTGCAGGTACCAACCCAGGGCTACTTTTTCGGAGGTGGCTTCAGCATGCATATCCACGATAATAATACTGGTATCTTTGGCCAATGCCTCTGCTGCCTGGCGGCTAGCCTTAAAAGGGCACTCTAACAACCCATCCATAAATACCCTGCCTTGGACATTAACTACGCCAACCTTGCTGCCGTTTGCGGCCCTGAATATGCCGAAACCTCTGCCCGGGGCTGCGGCAGGAAAATTAGCCGGCCGCAATATCCTCTCATCTTTATCGATAACCTCAAACACATCGCTTTTTTTCCAGATGTGGTCTCCGCTGGTGATAACCGAAACCCCGGAAGCAAACAACTCCTGGGCAACCTTAGATGTGATACCAGAGCCTCCGGCTGCGTTCTCGGCGTTAGCAATCACAAAATCAAGGCCGTATTCTTCTTTCAGGGCGGGCAGATTCTTTTTTACCGCCTCCCTGCCTGGACTCCCTACTATATCGCCTATGAATAAAATTTTCATTATCTGGTGAATTTGTTAATTGGTTAAATGGTTAACCAACTACTCACTAATTAACCCATATTGCTATTTGGCGTACTCTATGGCCCGGGTTTCCCTGATAACCGTAACCTTAATCTGGCCAGGGTATTCCATGCCTTCTTCTATCTTTTTGCGGATCTCACGGGCTAAATTCACCGCTTCGTTATCCGAGATCTTTTCCGGCTGCACAATAACCCTGATCTCCCTTCCCGCCTGTATGGCAAATGATTTTTCCACTCCTTTAAAAAGATTGGCAATGGCTTCTAATTTCTCCAGGCGCTTGATGTATGTTTCCAGGGTCTCCCGACGCGCACCGGGGCGGGCTGCGCTTATAGCATCCGCAGCCACCGCAAGCACCGCGTAAAGGCTTCTGGGCTCCGCTTCTTCGTGGTGCGCCTCAATCGCAGCCACAACGTCTCCGGATTCGTTATATTTCCTGGCTAGCTCTGCGCCCAGTTTTGCGTGCGTGCCTTCAACCTGGTGGTCAACTGCCTTGCCGATATCATGCAAAAGCCCGATGCGCCTGGCCAGCTTAAAATCCAGGCCTAATTCGGAAGCCATTACTCCGATCAGATAGGCGACCTCCTTTGAGTGCTGCAGGGCGTTCTGACCGAAACTGGTGCGGTATTTTAATCTGCCCAGCAGCTTGATTATCTCGGGGTGAAGACCATCAATGCCGGCGTCAAAACAGGCGCGCTCGCCTTCCTCGCGAATCTTGTCATCCATCTCTTTCTTGGTCTTCTCGACTATCTCTTCGATCCTGCCCGGATGTATCCTGCCGTCGCTGATGAGTTTTTCCAGGCTTAAACGCGCTATCTCCCGGCGCACAGTATCAAAACAGGAAAGCGTCACTGCCTCGGGAGTATCGTCGATGATCACATCCACTCCCGTGGCCATTTCCAAGGCCCTTATGTTGCGGCCCTCCCGGCCGATAACCCTGCCTTTCATCTCATCGTTAGGCAGGTTAACCACGCTGACGGTGGATTCCACGGTGTGCTCGGCCGAACACCTTTGGATAGCCAGGCTGATTATTTCCTTGGCTTTTTTATCAGCCAGCGTGCGCAGGTCTTCTTCGTATCGCTTAATCGATACTGCCTTTTCCGCGCTTAATTCCTCATTGAGGCGATTGAGCAAAATCTGCTTGGCTTCCTCCGCGGATAAAGATGAAATCTTCTGCAGGCGCTCCTTTTCCTCGGCAATGAGGGAATTCAGCTGATTATCCTTGGCCTTTATCGCCTCTTCCTGCTTTCTGGCATTTTCCTGCCTGGCCTCGATCTCTTTTTCCTTCTTTTCCAAGAGGTCAAGCCTGCGATCGATGTTCTCTTCCTTCTGAGCAAGGCGTTTCTCCAAATTGGTGATTTCCTGGCGCCTCTCCTGGGTAGAGCGGTCAAAATCCTGGCGCATCCGGTAAAGCAGGTCTTTACCTTCCAGTTCTATTTCGCGGCGCCTATCCTGAACTTCTTTTTTCGCTTGTTCTAAAATGTGCTTTGCCTTTGTTTCAGCGTCCTGGATTTTCTTTTCCGCAATATATTTCCTTAAGGCATATCCCAAGGACAGGGAAACCAAGGCAACGACGACAGATATAATTATCAACATGGCTGCCTGGAACCTCCTTTTATTATTACTTTAAATTAAGTGACTGGCTGTTGAATAAAACTGCCTTCGGATGTTTGTTAGCGCGGAGGTTTTTTAAGCAAAAATCACCTTATCCACGCTTGCATCGAATGAGTTGGCGGGGGTAGAAGGTAAGATCTGGAAATCGAATGCCAATCCGATAGAAGGTGTTCTATCGTGAACTTTTTTTAAGAAACGGTCGTAGCAGCCTTTGCCGCGGCCAAGGCGTATGCCTTGTTTATCAAAAACAACCCCGGGAACGATAATCAGGTCTAACTCCCTGAGGTTGAGGGATTGTCTGACCGCCGGTTCCAATGTACCGTAAAGGCCCCTGACCAGTTTTGTTCTATCGTTTAATATGCAGGGCATCATCTGCCTGTTTTTTCTGCAAACTGGCACCGCTATTATCTTACCTGATGCACGCGCTTTCTTTATCATATCCTGCGTATCTACCTCGCCGTCAAAAGCGATGTAAAACATCACTGTCTTTGCTCTTTTAAACGCTATAGTCCTGAACAGCTTTTCTCTTATTATCCTGCTCTTTCTATTTCGGTCTGCCTCCTTCTGGTTTCGCAGTTTAAATAAAATTTTATTGCGAAGCTGGCTCTTTGTCAACATCTTTGCAAACCGGCTAATGCCCGGGGTGGCTGTGCCCTTCATCCTTAAAAGGCGCTTCTTTACCCTGTTTTTTGTAATAATCCTTCAGCGCCGAACGCAGGGCCTCTTCGGCCAACACGGAACAGTGCATCTTCACCGGGGGCAGCCCGCCCAAGGCTTCAGCCACGGCTTTATTGCTGATCTTAAGCGCCTCTTCAATGGACTTGCCCTTGACCATCTCGGTAACCATAGAGCTGGTGGCTATGGCAGCGCCGCAGCCAAAGGTCTTGAATTTAGCATCAACGATAACATCATTCTCCACCTTAATGTACATCCTCATAACATCCCCGCATATCGGGTTACCGACATTGCCGACCCCTGAAGCATCGGGGATCTCGCCGACATTCCTAGGATGCGTAAAATGATCCATTACTTTTTCGCTGTAAGGCAACTGTTCCATCTTTATCTGGCCGCCGTTATCCTGTGAGGCTTGAGCGTTTTTTTAAAATCTTTTGCCGGATACGCCGCTTTTAATTGAGCGGTCTTGCCCTGTTTTTCCAGTTCCTGATAAATCAAGACCCAGGCGCAGTCCTTGTCTTTATCCACTTCACACTTGCCTTTATCCATGCCTCCGCAGGGCCCGTTCAGAAGCCCCTTAGCGCATAATGTAACCGGGCAGATCCCCGCGGTTATGCCTAAAACACACTCCCCGCACATGGAGCACTTTTCACAGAAATCGCCTTTTGCATCCACTACCGCACCGCAGATAGTGTTGCATGCCGGTAACACTGCTTTGCCCATACGATCATTATCCTTCACTGATTGCGTGCCCAGGCCGCAGGCAAGCACCAGAATTGCCTCTGCCTGACGTAAAGCCGGTATGTTTTTAGCCATTTCAACCTTGATCTGTGCAGAAATACATGGTGCATCCGGGATGCAAGAACCTAAGACTGTCTTGCCCTGCCTCTCAAGCTCTGCCTGCATCTTAACCAATTCATCCTTGCCGCCGGTCTTACAGGTTGTAGCGCACTCACCGCAGCCGACCAGGAATATCCTGCTATAACTTTTTAAGCTATCTATCACTTCAGCAATAGGTTTAAGCTCTGTTATGATCATTCATCCTCCGCCAAAATTATCCTTAATTCTACCACGTTTTGGCAGTAATCTCAAGATAAAATTAGGGACAGACACCATTTTTGAAAAAGCGTGTCTGTCCCTAATTTGAATTGCTTGTTGATATGGTAATTTAAGTTGCGCAGTTACTGCGGCAGGCCAAAGCAGGGGGAATTGTCGTCAGTGTAATAGCAGTGCCACCCACTGGCGCCCGCGCCAGGATAGTAGGCAAAATAATACAGGTATTCTCTGGTAGCATGCGGGGTCTTTCCTGCGGTGGTACACCTGGTAGCATTCAAACTGACCATATTCGAAAGATGGCTCTGGCGGTATTTGAAATAGTGGCTGGATGTACAGGTATTGTTTACCCCCAGGTCTTCATCGAGGAGGCCGTCCATAGAACCATTCTTCCAATAATATTCTGTGGCTAGCTGGCGCATATTACCTATGCGCGTTTTGGCTTCGGCAAGACGGGTGCTTTCCACTACCGTGCTATATTGAGTAAATCCTAAAGTGGCCAGGATGCCTAAGATAACAATTACTACGATTAATTCTAAGAGGGTGAAGGCGCTATTTGTGGTCATTGGTTATTAGTTTATATCCTCTCCTATTTTTGTCAATATCAATCGTGGTTTGACAGGGGGGGGTGTAAGCGAAATCGAGATTTAGTCCAATTCTAAATTTTAGGTTTTTGCTGGAGGCTGCATAAGAAAATTTTCAACAGCCGGAAGCAAAACCTAAAATTAAGCTGTGGGATCTTTATCTTGACTGCCGCGCAGCTTCTCCAGGCGTTGCTTTATTTTGGCCTCATGGCCGATATCGGTGGGCTCGTAATATCTGACTTTACGCTTAGTATATTTTTGTTTAACGTAATGGCCTTCATAATCGTGGGCGTATTTGTATCCGATGCCATGGCCTAATTTTTCTGCGCCGCTGTAATGAGCATCCTTTAAATGCTCGGGCACTTCCTGTACCCGGCCCTTTTCTATATCCGAGGTCGCCTTCTCAATAGCAAGATAGGCGGCATTGGACTAGGGAGCGCTGGCTACATAGGTCACGGCCTGGGCTAAAATGATCCGTGCCTCAGGCATGCCGATAAATTCTACTGCGGAAGCCGCGGCATTGGCCAGCACCAGCGCCAGTGGGTCGGCATTTCCGACATCTTCCGAAGCCAGAATGCATATGCGCCGGGCAATAAAACGCGGGTCCTCTCCGGCGTAGAGCATCTTCGCCAACCAGTAGATTGCTGCGTCCGGGTCAGAGCCGCGCATGGATTTGATAAAAGCCGAGGCGGTATCATAATGCGCATCTTCATCTCTGTCGTAAAGAACCGGCTTTTTTTGTATAGATTCCGACGCCGCTTCCAAGTTGAAATTAATGCTTGCGTCTTTGGACTTGGCCGTAGTGACTATTCCTATCTCAAGCGCGTTCAGGGCCCTGCGGGCATCCCCTTCGCAGGCCTTGGCTAAAAAGACAAGAGCTTTCTTATCCGCCTTTACCTTAAAATTACCCAGGCCCCTGGTTTTGTCCGCAAGGGCGGAAGATAAAATCTTTAAAATATCTGCTTCCGTAAGCGGTTTTAATTCGCAAACCATTGATCGCGATAAGAGCGCAGAAGCAAGATAAAAATAAGGATTGTGGACGGTAGCGCCTATCAAGATAGGATTGCCCGCTTCGACATCGGGCATGAGCACATCCTGCTGAGCCTTATTGAAACGGTGGATCTCGTCGATAAACAGGATGGTTCTGACCCCGGTAGAAGATTTTTTATATTTGGCTGCGGCGATTATTTTTCTTAATTCTTCAACGTTGGAAGTAGTGGCGTTAACCGCTGCATAGTGGGATTTAGTGATATTAGCGATACACCAGGCGAGAGAGGTCTTGCCTGTGCCCGGCGGGCCGTATAGTATCAATGAGTTCAGGCGATCAGCCTCAATAGCCCGGCGCAGGAGCTTGCCTTTGCCCAGGATATGGTTTTGACC
>JAQTNM010000083.1 GCA_028713875.1 Candidatus Omnitrophota bacterium
GCTTGACCCGGGCATCTTTTAAAACCTCGCTATTTAAACACCGGATATATATTTCCTTGTCAGTAAAATGCCTGATTTTTACCTGCGCAGCGCCGTTTGTAGTTTCAATGCTGATGATTCTGTGTTCAGGGACTGCCGCATTTTCCGCCGTATCCCCTTGTAATTGCACCGGCGAGCTGCCTTGCCCCACCCCTTCTTGCGACTCTACCTTCTTCAACTTCTTTAATATATTCGGGTTGGTGGGGTCGCGTTTGATTCTTAAGGTATAGTAGTGTTCAGCGCTTTTGTAATCTTTGATCTTGGCTGCCTCGTCTCCTAAATATTCATATAGGTCAAGAAGAATCTCCCGGGTGCGTAAACTGGGGTCTCTGGAAAATTTACTTAACTCAAGGGCCTTCTCAAAATAAGCTATTGCCGCTACATTTGGATCTTCTACTTTCTGATTATTTATGTGGCCGGTAAGCAGAACTTGCATACCCTGGGAATGCTTGATCGCTGCCTGGCATCTTCCGGAATGGTCTCTTCTTAATTCCTGTGACCGCATAAATGCTTCTTCGGCCTTGTTAAAAAGACGCACCATGCCATACGCCTTGCCTAATTGATAATAAAGGCTTGCCTGCTTATGGTGGTTATTATTATCGGGATGCTGTATCTGTTTATTGATTATGCTTATGGCAGTTTCATAAGTTATTCTATATACGCTTATCTGGCCGGCGGCTGTAGTAGCGATAACACACGCAGCCATCTCGCCGGTCTCCTCGTTTAATCTCACTCCGTGCATACCTTTTACCCACGGCATATCCTTGATCGCGCTGGCAATAAATACTACTTCTTTACCCGGAGCCAGTGCCCTGGTATCAAAAACATGGTCCCACTTTATCTGCCCCGGCAGCATCTCTTCATCGGGAGTATTCGGATTTACTATCCCGAATTCAGCCAGCCTTGCTATTTCTTCCTCGTTGAATTTATCTGCGTCAGCCTCAAGATCAGCTAAAGGATTCTCTTCTTTTAAGGCGCCGTAAGCAACCAGTCTGCTGCTGGATTCACCTCCTATGGCCAGACATAACGCAGCAGCCATGACCCCTTCAGTAGGACCTACTCCTCCGGTAAAGAAATCCATCATATCAGTTTTAATGGCTAACGTAGGCATTACCGTACCGTCAGCCAAGAGGTAAAGATTGCCGCTTTTGTAGATACCTGCTGCCTTGACTTTTTTATCCAACGCCTTATAGGACTTCTTTAATCTCTCAATGTCTTCTGTATTAGGCACGTGATCTTTGCAAATTTCTTCAATCCGCTTATATTCCTGGATAAGCTGCATCAATTCAGCATCCTTATCATCTATAGATATTCCAGCCTCAACCATGCGTACAATGCGGCGGCTATGGCGGGGCCTGAGGAGTATTCCCCCGCGTAATTCATTTATGGCCTTATCCAGCCTCATTGCGATGGACTTGATGTTGTCTTCCGCTGTTTTTCTTATATCAACACGGTAGCCTTCTCTGCCTTTTTTGGCCTGGCCGACTACCCACGTAGCCAGATAAGCCAGATCAGGAGCGCTTAAGAGACCTCCTATTTCTGAGTACATACCGGGGGAGCAGGTGGCCTGAATTTTTTCTTTAATCACGCCATTGGTCAACTCTACTACATCTATCCCGATGGCGATATCCGGCTTTCCTCTTTGTTTAAGTATCAGACTGTATCCTCCGCCCACATGCTGGCCGATATAAAGCATCGGGGCTTCGTCGCGCTCGCCTTCGCCAATCACAACCTTTGCCCTCAGCCATTTTAACAGGTCATAATAAATACCGTACCAATAAGCAGCTTCTCCGTCGGCCTGGTTCTTGGTGAATTTATTGCCAATATTATTAAGCCATTTGTACACATGGCAGGCAACAATAGCATGGATATGCATCAGCTCTTTAATCTTTATTGCTAACGGCTGGTTATCTTTTGCAGGGGTGGTTAAGCCGGGGACATCTATGCTCTCTATAGATTTAATGCCTTGTATCAGGGGATCATCCGGGCTGAAAGGCCCTTTTTGTTCAAGGAAATAATTTTCAGCGTTGATTCCAAGCGGGCTGGAAGAAATGATGTCCGGCCCGGCCCTTATGCCAAGGGCATTTTTTACAATATCTGTAACTTGCTTATTCTGCGGGTTTGCAAACACAGGAGTGCTTCTTATTTGCTTTACCGTTAGCCTAGTTGTAATATCGGCTCCCAAGGTGACGCGCAGCGGAGAGCTGCCTCTTGATTGCATATCAAAAGCATCCCTTGAGCCAGGGGAATAAGTATTGCTCTTTGTCTGAGCGGAATGATTTATTGTAGCAAAGACTATCCCGCTAATAGTAAGCAATACCCCGATTACGGAAAAGATATCGGGAAACGTTAAAGTAACGATACTTAATGCAACCAAAGTAAACACCGGGCTTGTATTAGTAATGCTCTTATTGACCGAAGGAGACAGATAATCCAGGGCGAAATAACTCATCAGCAAGGTCGCCAGGCTGATAGCCGATATCATTATTATGGGGAAATTAAATATTAAGGTAAAACCGCCGCCAAAAGAATAAGACAAAGATACCATTACCGGCAAGGCAATCAGGTAACCCCAGAAAAGAAGCGAAGATGCGGAAATCAAATCTCTGGTTTTTTTCTTGGTTATCTCAGAAAACGCATAGGAGACAGAAGACAAGAAGGCAAAAATAAGGCCCAGCAAAGTAACTGTTCCCACTAAAAGGCTGCTTTGGGGAGCGAAGATGATGATTGAAACGCCGACAACTGCGGAAGCTATGCCGATGATTTTTTTAGCGGTCATTTTCTCTGTTGATAGAAAAGGCGATAACAATGCGATAAATATCGGGGCGCTTTTTATGATAACCTCAGAGAGGAATATGGAGTTATGTTTTAAAGAGAAATAATATAAAGGCGAGGCCAGTATCTGGGAGAATAATACCTGGCTGGCTAATGTAAGCCATTGTTTGGCCTTGAAAGAATTGCTTATTTTCAAATCTGCCGACATTCCGGCCAAACGCCGTCCATTCCTGGCAAGCTGAACGGCCTTGTAAATAAAAAGTATAACAAAGGCCTGCAGGTAATAATTGGCCTGGATGACTAACGGTTCGAACTTATCGATATTAATGAGCTCTTTGGCAAAAAATGGCTTAATAGCAATAAGCGCAGCGCACAACAAAGAGATCATCACTCCTTTAAATACCTTGCGCGGACTTGTAATATCCTCTACTGGCGAGCTGACTGTCGCTATTTTAATATCAATATCAGGTATTCTTTGTTTTTCTAAATCGAATGCCATTTCTATATTTCTATATTTAAAAATATTCGAGTATTCGGTGTATCCATCAACAAAATCTTCCTTGGTTAACTTAAACCCGATTCTCCGAAGGAGTTTCTCATAAGGACCAACCTCTCTACTAGACTTAAGCTGTGCTCCGCAATCAACTTGAAAATCATGGTCTATTTTTTGGGCTACATATATCCGCGCTCCTTTCGCTAAGCTTACGGCCAGCGCTATGGAAATCACCGCATCGGCAATCCCTCTTTTTCGGTAAGCCGCGCCAGGGATAAGTTGTATTGCCAAATGCGCCGGTCCGCTATGAACACCGGCATTACTGCCTGCCACTCCTCGACTCATAGTATAGAAATGTATATAACAAATTGATTTGCCTTCTAATAACCGGAAGGTGCTGTGTACGCCTTCCCTCGGAGAAACATAGATTGTGAATTTCTCTAATTTCCCATATGTTTTAGAGAGCAATTTAAACTCAAATTGCTCATCATCCGACAATGTCATTATAAAATTACCATTTTGAATTAATTCTCTGGCGATGTCGCCTGCAGAATAAATAGGCGAAGCGGCCTTCGCTTCAGATGGACTTTCCTGCTCAGAGAAAAATGCGTCGAATTCTTTTAAATAAGTAGCGCCGGTGAACAGGGCGTTTATTACCCGCTTAAGCCGTGCCGAAGTAGCCTGATGAGCGCCAAAATTACGCCGTTCGTATTTCCATTGGTCATTTGCTTTAAGCAATACTCCCAAACATGCCTCTAGAGAACGATTCTTGGGGATTACCGTATTCCCCCATCCCGGCGTGCGATAGTCCAGCGGGATCCCCTGGCTAAGTATAGTGCCTTCACCATTGCGATATGGCGGAGCTTCAACTAACGCATGTGTGGCGGGGACTTCGCTAAAACCGCTTCCCTCAGAATCTTCTTCTGAAAGCAAAACTATTTTATCCAATGCCTCTAGCATAGCCTGTTTTACTTTTGAATTAAAGCTGCCGATAAAAATAAAGTTACCGTCACCGTTCTTTTTCTCATCAAGTAATCTTTTCTTAAGCTTTTCTAACCGGTCGGCCATATCCGTGCTTAGGCTGTATGTAGTTTGAATAAACCCGCCTATCACTACATCTATGCCCGCCTGGACTAACATCGGTATAATCTCCTCCCACCAGAATTTCTCCGGGACTAAGCGGCCCACATAACCTACTGCTAATTTATTGGGGTCTAAAGCGAATATTTCCCTGTATTCGTGCCTGATCTTGTTTACTTCTTCTAAATACCTGGCTCTTTCCACATCCGGGCTTTCCGACTTGCCTCCTTCTTTTTCCCACCGTAAATAAGCCCGCACCCTGGTTTCTTCTTCAATAAGCGCATTCAAGAATCCCTTCTTGGCTTTTTCCCCCAGCTTTAACACCTGCATAGCTGTGGGCCGGAGAAAATCAACGTCCCCCGCCTTAAAAACCCCTTCTTCTATGAGCTCCTTGAAATATTTTTCCATTAATTCGTTTAACCATTTGAGATCGGTACCATTAGTGACGCCAACAATATCTATTTCGGGGTCATATAAACGCTTGACATCGCGGGCGTGCTTCGCAGATACCGCCCCCCTCCAGTTCGCAGTGCGTAAGCCCCCGGTAGTGATATCTAATAATTCTTTTTTAGAACGGGCATCTACCCGTAAGAAGATCTCATTAAGAAGCTGATCATCCGAAATACCCGTCATCCACTTTATGGTCTTTCTATTCGCCTCATCGTTATTATAATCTCTGCGGTTAAAATAAGTGTGAGTTACCATTGCCCTTAAGGCGTTCTTCTTAAATCCGGCTATTACGGGCAACAAATCCGACATTGCTGATTTCAGGAGGCCGTTATTCTTTTCATCATCGGATATACGTATAAAGACATTAATCAGCGCTGACTGCGCATCATTTGTAAAAAATGCCAGCCGTATTTTACAATCTTCGCCCTGCCGTTCCTGTTCGCCTTTTACAAACCAGGCGCTGAAACGCAAGGCGGCAAGGCAATAGAAAGAACTGAACTCCTCCCAGGAAATATCATTATCCGGAGCGTTATAATCATATACTACTTTGGTATAATTTGGCCCTTTCTCCTCGGGTATATGCCTGAGCAAAACGACTTCCGCGCCCGTAGGGCTGAATCCCTTTCGGACTTCAACTTTAGCTTTCTCTCCTTCCGTCCTCCCGTTAAACGACATCTCAAAATCTGCTTCTGCCCAGCGTTCAACATTATTAATTTTGGTAGAAGCATTCTCATTATAATCTAAAGCGCGTAAAGCGCCTGATTTGTCGCGGATATAGCCATAATCATTCTCAATATGGATAAGCCGGGCAAATCCAGCGAGGAGACGCTCCATAGCATCTCCGTGGAAAGTAATGACCGGGCCTAACCCGCCTTTCCAGGCCAGCCGGCCTTCCGGGGAGTAGATAAAGATTATTGCGCCCTTTAGATGCGGGACCAGTTTCTCAGCCCAATCCTTGGGAATATCGCCAAGCATTAAAAGCATGAAATCAATTAAAGGTATCTGACGCAAGTGCGGTTGTTCATCCACAACGGCTTTTAAATATTTAAATAATACCCCTTCCTCTTTTTTAGTCAAGAGCGTTACTACTTTAAGTAGAGGGTAACGGCTTTCAATGGGGGCGATACGCGCCTTGGCGCTGTATTGCGCGATGATATCAGCCGCGGCATCAGCATACCTGCGGTCCTGTGTTTCTTTGGATTCGTTCTGATAGCCGCCGTCAATAAGCCACATCTTTCTGGCGCGCTCAATAATCTCCGCCTTGATCTCTTCCGAATCCGAATCAATGCTTATACCATCCCTTACTGCCTGGTCGCATTGCTGTAATAAATCCATAAGCGGTCCCGAGTTTGGTTCTTTTAAAGACTTCTTTAATGCTCCCAGCAAATATTTCCAATCCTCCTTAAGCATTGCTTCTTTTACCAATACTTCTTCCGCCGCTTCTCTAGCTAATTTTTCAGCTTCTTTGATGTTCTCTTTTTTGTTAATACGGTGGCTATTTTCGTGTCTTATTATTCTCTTCAGTAAAGCGGGGTTTTTGTCGTTTAGGTAAGTAATGAGGGAAAGGGGCAAAACGGTATAATATTCTTCAGTTATTCCTGGGAGCTTTGCATTCGTTGTTACGGCAGTTAAGAACCTGCGGGGAGAGGTGTGCCAAATCGCGGGAGGAGAATTATTGCGGACATCTGAATCGGAGAGCATAATATAAATATTCTCCTTACCCAATAATTTTACGAGCTGACTATTTTGGTCTATCTTAGTCTTGATATCTCCGGCTAAATCTTTAAATTTAATTAAGCGGTTTTGCTGCGCTGCTTCCTGCAGGATTTTCTCGGTCATCTTCTGGGCTTTTTCATCCATTGCGCCTTCTTTTGTATAGATCCCGAGTCCGCAGGCCTGATAGGAAGAAAACGCCGCTGCGGCGGATTGAGGCCCCCACCAGCCACGGAAGGTAAGCCAGAATCTCTTTATATAACTCCGCAGCGACGTAAATCTAGAAAGCGCTTTCCCTGAGTTCAAAAATAAAAATCTAGGCAAAAAGCGGCTCTGTAGCCATAAAACTCCGGATCTTTGCCCTGATAATACCCTCTGCTTCGTAAAGCCAATCCCTGTATTTTGCAGCGGCGAACTAACAAAAGCAGTCAAGAATTGGGA
>JAQTNM010000084.1 GCA_028713875.1 Candidatus Omnitrophota bacterium
CTGGGCTTATCAAGGACAGCGGTCAGCAACGTGGCAGCGCAGTTATTTGCGGCGTGATACTTCAGTAACTTATTTATTGTTTCTTTAGTTAATAAGGGATTATCCGCATAAAGGACCAGCACCGTGCCTTTAAATCCGCTCAAGCTAGATAATGCTTCTTTTACGGCATCGCCTGTGCCCAGGAGCCGTTCCTGCATGACTACCTTTATCCCCCGGCTTAAATATGGCGCAAGCATCTGGTGCTTATAACCTGTGACCGCTACAATATGACTTACCTTCAGGCTCCTGACTAAATCCAGGACATAAAGGAGCATGGGCCTGCCGCATACCTTATGCAGGACTTTAGGCAGAGAGGACTTCATCCTTTCGCCTTTGCCGGCAGCTAAAATTATTACCGCGATCTTCGTATTCATAGTGACATCTTCCGGTTCTGGTTCTCGTCCAGTATTGGCTGGGACGTGTGGACTCCGCGCTTCGCGCTAGAACCAGTCGTCCTCGCTTACGCTCGTCCTCCCCATAGGGGCTCTGCCCCTCTGGCGTCCGCCTGCGGCGGACTGTCACCCCGAAAACGTGGGGACTATCTCCCCACGCCCCTTTGGTTCTCGTCCAGTATTGGCTGGGACGTGTGGACTCGAACCACAATAGCGAGACCCAAATTCTCGTGTCCTACCATTGGACGACGTCCCAAAGGTTGTTTATTCTAAATTGTGGTCCGAGCCAGCTCTACCTTTCGGTTTTTCCTGCTCATACGCATCCAGTATCCTTTTCTGCAGATACTCCCTGAAAGACTGCGTAATCGGGTGGGCTATATCTTTATGCTCGGATTGGGCGGCGGCAGCCGCATCCTGGGCTGCCGGATAAGAAACAACCGGCAAGCTTGCTGCGCACTGGTTGCAGTACTTGCTGCGCACCTCGTTCTTAAAATTGCATTTCGGACAGGGCTGCTTTACCTTCCTGGAGGGCATGGCGATAAAGAGACTGTTTGCGCCCTCGATAACTTTTATATTCCTGACCACAAAGGCATTGTCGAAAGTCACGGTAGCATAGGCCTTTAATTTTTTGTCAGGCGAGTCCTTTAAAAATATTTTGACCTCGGTTATCTCCATGGCTTAACCTCCTTGATGCGAATACCCGGAAACTCTGACCCCTCAGATTGTCCGGGCTATGCATATCCGCCAAGTCCTGTTGCGCCTAAGTTGCCTGGCCAAAGAGAACGCCTCGCTTTTCGAACAAACCATGCCGAATACCGCCGCACCGCTGCCTGACATCAGGACAGCTTTGAGGCCCAGGCTTGAAAGTTTTTCTTTAATCTTGCCTATCTCGGGATAGAGTTTGATGCTTGGCTCTTCCAGGCTGTTAAACAGGATTTTACTTATCAAAGAAATATTCTTTTTTCTTAACGCAGAAGTTAACATTTTAACATCAGAATCAGCGCTTGTCAATCTTACTTTTTGGCCTATTTTATCCCATTTTTGATATACCAGCGGGGTAGAGGCCCGGATCCCGGGCACGGCTATAATATGCCAGAAACGGCTCTTGCGCAATTGGCTCAAAGGCCGGACATCATCACCCCTTCCGCCGGCTTTTGCAAAAGAGGTATTATGGATAAAAAACGGCACATCCGCACCCAGGCGCCTGCCCAGCATGACAAGTTCCTTCTTGCCAAGGCCAAGCTTCCATAATTTATTCAAGGCGCAAAGTACGCATACAGCGTTGCTTGAGCCTCCGCCCATTCCTCCTGCGACGGGTATGCGCTTGATTATTTTTATATCCACTCCGGACCTTATTCTGAATTTATTCTTAAGAAGACCTGCCGCTGCAAAGGCAAGGTTGGATTCATCTGCGGGGATTAATTTTGTATCGGCAGTGATTTTTATCCTGTCAGAGGCAATGGGTTTTAAGATTATCTTATCGTGCAGGTCTATCCTTTCAAAAACGGTCTTTAAACTGTGGTAGTTATCTTTACGTCTGGAGAGTACCCTCAGATACAGATTTAATTTGGCGTAGGAATTGAGGACCACTTTTTAGAATTCTAAGACGAGGTGATTGATAAAACCGCGTTTTCTATATCCAGGCAGGTCAAGCCGTATTCTTTCAGCAGGTCAGCCGGCTCACCCGACTGGCCGAATTTATTTTTTACGCCTACGCGCAGCACCCGCGTAGGATGATTTTCCGAAACCACTTCATCGATGCCCGAAGCCAGCCCCCCTATAACCGAATGCTCCTCGCAGGCGACAATACCCCTGGTCTCTTCGGCAGCTTCCAATATGACTTGCCTGTCCAGAGGTTTAATTGTATGCATATTGATAACACGCGCCTTTATGCCTTTTTTAAGGAGACTGGATGCGGCAGTAAAAGCCTCCTGAAGCATGATCCCACAGGCAACAATAGCAACATCATTGCCTTCAGTCAAAACCTGTGCCTTGCCTAACTGGAACTGGCCTTTATTTTCTATCGTCGGGAATTTTGCCCTGCCCAAGCGGATATAAAAAGGTCCGGGAGTATTTGCAGCGGCGACTACAGCTTCGCGGGCCTGCGGTCCGTCGCAAGGTATGACCACGGTCATATTAGGGAGCACGCGCATAAGGGCTATATCTTCCAATGCCTGATGGCTTGCGCCGTCAGGGCCTACGGTTATGCCGGCGTGAGAAGCCACTATCTTGACGTTAAAATTATTGTAACTTATGGAGTTACGCACCTGGTCCCAGCTCCTGCCGGTAGCAAACATGGCAAAACTGGAGGCAAAGACTATTTTCCCGCAGCTAGCCAGTCCCGCCGCAGTAGCCATCATGTTCTGCTCAGCCACGCCGAAATTAAAAAACCTCTCCGGGAATTCCCTGGCAAAAATACTTGTGCGCGTTGAGCCGGATAAATCCGCATCCAGGACCACTACGCTACTATTGAGCTTCCCCAGCTCAACCAGGGTCTGGCCATAAACATCTCTCTGATAAAGCATCTCGGGCATTTTTTATATTTTTAGCTTTATTCCAGCTCTCCTATCGCCTTATCTGTCTCTTCTTTTGTGGGCGCACGGCCGTGAAAATCAACTACGTTCTCCATAAAAGAAACCCCCTTGCCCTTTATGGTGCGTCCGATAATTATGCTGGGCTTACCTTTTATATTTTGAGCTTGCCGGTAAGCCGAAATGATCTCTTTTATATTATGGCCGTCTATTTCTATTGCATGCCAGCCAAAAGCCCGCCACTTTTCCGCCAGAGGCTCCAGGTTCATTATCGCATCCGTCCTGCCGTCGATCTGGAACCCGTTGCAATCAAGTATTGCGCAGAGATTACCGCATTTGTAATGCGCTGCTGCCATGGCCGCCTCCCAGATATTGCCTTCCTGTATTTCTCCATCACCCAGCAAAACATAAACCCGGGAATCGTTCTTGTCCATTTTTGAAGCAAGACTCATGCCCAGAGCCACGGAAAGACCCTGGCCTAAAGACCCTGAAGCCACCTCTACTCCCGGGGTACGCCTGTCCGGATGGCCCTGTAATATAGACCCTAATTTACGCAGGGTCCAGAGCTTATCTTGCGGAAAATATCCTGCCTCCGATAATACCGCATACCAGAGCGGGCAGCAATGACCTTTAGACATATGGAACCTGTCCCGGCCAGGCCAACTTGGATTTTTGGGGTCATAGCGCATTACCGCAAAATACAGCACGGTGATCATGTCCGCGGCTGACAGGCTTCCGCCGGGATGACCGGAGCCAGCCTTACCTAACATCTGCACGATAAGGCGGCGCACGGTCCTGGCTTTTTCTTCCAGTTCTTTAATCTTATTCTGGGGGTCCTGCATTTTTTAAGCGGGGTTATTTCCCGGGCTCTCTGCTCAATGTCTCTAATTTCTTTTTAAGCTTATCCTGGCCAGGGTCTAATTTCAAAGATCTCTGCCAGTTTAATTCAGCGTTTTTGTTATCGCCGAGTTGAAAATAAACCTCTCCGAGATGTTCGTAGATCACCGGGTCATCCAGGAGAGCGCTTGCCTTATTCAGTGTTTTTACCGACTCTTTTAACCTGCCTTTTTTGAAATAAAGCCATCCCAGGCTGTCCACATAAGCTCCGTTATCGGGTTCAAGCTCCAGGGCCTTACTGATCATTTTCTCCGCTGCCTCTAAATTCCTGCCCTCCTCAACATAAAGGTAACCCAGGTAATTAAGCGCCTCGTGATAATCGGGTCTTAGCTGCAGCGCTTTTTTAAGGTATCCTTCGGCCCTGCCCCTGTCTTTTAACTCATCGTAGATAACAGCAAGGTAAAAATGCGCCTCGGCATCTGACGGAGACAGGCTCAATATCAGCCGGTAAGTATCCCTGGCCTCTTTAATTTTGCCCTGCTGCAGGTATACCGCGCCCAGCGTTTTATAAATATCAATGTTCTTCGGGGCAAGTTTAGAGGCATTTTTAAGCGCAGCTTCATATTCACGGCTGGCCAGGTCGGGCTTATTCTGTGCGGAATAAAGAAGGGCCAGAATCGCATGCGGCTCCACTGCTTCAGGGTTGAATTTCACCGCAAGGAGCAACTGCGCCGCAGCTTTATCCAGCTCATTATTTTTGATATAACTTGAGGCTAGTTTTAAATGTATAAGGGAATTATCGGAATCCGCGCTTAAA
This sequence comes from Candidatus Omnitrophota bacterium, assembly GCA_028713875.1. Lineage (GTDB taxonomy): Bacteria > Omnitrophota > Gorgyraeia > Gygaellales > Profunditerraquicolaceae > JAQTNM01. Next base: position 4,617 of record JAQTNM010000084.1, read on the forward strand.
GCCCTTTGATATTCCCGTATAGCCTTATCTACCTGGCCCAGGTCGTCGTAAAAATTAGCCATTATATAATGGCTCAATGCCCGGGATGCTTTTTTATCCAGGGCCAGGGCCCTGCCGGATAAAAGCGCCCCGGCGAAGAGGCAGAATACCGCAACCTTCAGGCTTGCGGCGGATCTATTATTAAAAACCGAGGGCATAATAAAATTCCCCAGCACTCTATTCGTCGCGCAAAAAGACCCCAGCCGACCTCACAAACCACCCAGCCCGGCTCACCTTCTCGCCTGGCCTGCTAAACGCGGCTCCTTACTCGTCGCAATATTAGCCCCAGGCCCTCTTCTTCAAATGGCGAAGGCGGCGGCGCATCTTCTTTCTTTTGTGGGTCCTTATTTTTCTTCTTTTTCTCTTCTTGCCGCAAGGCATTATCTTGCTCCTTTGTTGCATGACATTGGTTAATTGACCGGTCCAATTAACTACTCACAATTTATCAATATATCACTTTGTTCAGCGGATACTCGATAATACCTTCCGCGCCCGCTTTTCTTAACGCAGGTATCAGGGTGCGCACCAGGTGCTCGTCGATAATGGTCTCTATGGCCACCCATCCTGACTCGGAGAGATCTGAAACAGTCGGCCTCTTTAATGCCGGCAGAAGGCTGATCACTTTTTTAACGTCGTTTTTGCGCGCGTTCATCTTCAAACCCACTTTATCCTCGGCGGCAATGGCGCCTTTTAAAAGCATGGCGATCTGCTCCATCTTATTTTTCTTCCACGTGTCTTTATAGGCGGCTTTATTGGCGATGAACTGGGTGGTGGATTCGCAGATAGTCGCGATTATCTCCAGCTTATTGGCCCTGAGGCTAGAGCCGGTTTCGGTCAGCTCAACCACCGCGTCAACTAAGCCCGCATTTACTTTGACTTCTGTAGCGCCCCAGCTGAATTCCACTTCTATATCGCTAACCTTGTTCTTGCGGAAATATTCTTTTGTCGCATTTACCAGTTCCGTGGCGACGCGCCTGCCTTTAAGGTCTTTTACTGATTTTATGTTTGAGTTCTGCGGCACGGCCAGCACCCAGCGTACCTTGTTCAGGCCCTGCTTGGCGTACATCAGGTCCGTGACCCTGACCACATCGGAATTATTTTCCAGTATCCAGTCGTTGCCGGTAATCCCGCAATCCAGGGCCCCGTCTTCCACATAACGGGACATCTCCTGCGCGCGCAAAAGGACAGCCTGTATCTGCGGGTCATTTACCGACGGGAAATAGGAACGCTCGGAAGGCAGGAAAACGTTAAACCCCGCTTTCCTGAACATCTTAAAAGTGGATTCCTGGAGGCTGCCCTTGGGCAGGCCTAATTTCAATATCTTATCCTTCATTTTTGAGCACCCTTCTGGTATTCTGTTCGGCTTTCGCCCAGGTCTTCCTGATTTTTATGCGTTTAGCTCGCATCAAACGCTTTATTATACAGATTTAATAATCCATTGTAAAGTAAAAAATAGGTGTTTATTGCCCGTGAGTGTTTTTAATTGCAATATCGGGATTTTTAACTATAATAAATCCCTAAGCAATAGGAGGGATTAAATATGGTGCTGAAACAACTGCGGCATAAAAAAACCGCCAAGAAAATATGGGTGGTCCTGGCAATATTGATATTACCTGCCTTTATCCTTTGGGGTTCGGGCAGCGTGATGCGCGGCAGAGAGGAATCAAAGTATGCGGGCATAATCGCAGGCCGTAAGGTTTCCTTTGAGGATTACAGGGATGCGGTAGCCGCAGTAACCAGCGAGGCAATTATACGCTTCGGCGATAACCCTGCGGAAATACAGAAATATGTCAACCTGCCCCAGCAGGCCTGGATGAGACTAATACTGCTTGCCGAAGCTAAAAAGCGCAGGATAAAGGCCAGCGACAAAGAAGTCATAGAAACAATCCAGGGCTATCCTTTTTTCCAGGCTCACGGCCAATTTGACCAAAACCTGTATTCCCAGCTGTTGCATTACGTCTTCCGCAGCGCTCCCAGGGTTTTTGAAGAACAAACGCGGCAAACTATAATCCTGTCCAAGCTTTATGATAAAGTCACCTCCGGGATAAAATTGACCGAAGCCGGAATCAAAGAAGAATACAAAAAAGCCAACGAAGAATTAAGTGTATATTATATCGAGAGCCTGCCTTCGGATTTTACCAAAGGCCTGAATCCTGACGAACTCCAGGTAAAAGAGTATTTCGCTAAAAATTCGCTTGATTTCAAGCAGCCTCTTTCTTTCAATGTGGAATATGCATCCATAGACCCGCAAGGGCTGAATAAAACCAGGTAAAGGAAAAAAAAAAAAAAA
>JAQTNM010000085.1:0-2084 GCA_028713875.1 Candidatus Omnitrophota bacterium
ATACATTTTGGAATAGGATGGTCGGTTTATTGGGCAGGAGCACGCCGCTTAGGCCGGGAGAGGCCGTAATCATTAAGCCCTGTAATTGCGTGCATACATTATTTATGCGTTTTCCTATTGACTGCCTGTTCGTAGATAAACATAACAGGATAATCAAAACAATACCCCGCCTTCAGCCGTTCCGCGTCACTCCGTTATATTTTTCCAGTTCGCTGGTTATTGAGCTTGCCGACGGCGCTATAGATTCCAGCGCAACCAGGCCCGGCGATACCCTCCTTTTCGCCCCGTAAAATCCCGGCGATTTAATTAAAATACAAGACTTATCCTGGCTCTTCCCCGGCGAATAAGATTGACAAGGGGTGCGTTTAGGTATATATTTGCTTACATAATAAATGTCCACTCTGGAATTGTTGCGCATTCCTCTTTTAAGTGACATGGATGGCGGGAGTCCGATATGGGCGTGACATATAAGTTAAAACCAGAAATAAGAGATTTTATCATAAAACAAAAAGAAGCCGATCCTTTGCTGAGCTGCCGCAAACTTTGCGCGTTAGTCACTAATAAATTCCAGGTTAAAATATCCAAGTCGCACATTAACGCAGTCATCAAGGCAAAAGGCCTCAGCAGCAGGGTGGGCAGGAAGCCAAAGGTAAAAAAGGGCATAATTGAAGGAGCGGGCCTGGGCGCTTATATGCTTAAAGCCGCAGATACCCTTATCGGCGGCACGGATAGCATCGCCGAGTTAATCCGCAGCCATTTGCCTAACAAGGCCGCTGCCTTAAGCCTGGCGGAGGCTTTAATCTATCTGCCTTTGTTTGAGGGGGAGGTTAAAGCCGGATCAGCATTGCGGAAGCTGGCTGAAAATCAATTCTATGACCAGGAGGCCTTATCTTCTTATATTGAGCAATTCCAGCCGCTGGCGCTATTAAACGATAATATCCGCCAGGCCTTCGATAGTCTTCTTGAAGAAGTGCTGTTCTTAAAAATAACCTTTTCAGACAACACTTCCTTTAACATTGACGGACAGTTACGCACGCTCTGGTCGTCGCCTAATATACCTTACGATTTTTCCGCCACGCCCCATAATATAAAGCTCTATATAAAGAGATTTATTAAAGAAGAAACTTTCGTGCTTTTTACTGCTCCCGGCTATGACTTGTTTCCCACGAATTGGCTGGATTTCCTGTTAAAATGCGGTTCTGCGGATAAGAAAATAGTCGGGATAGACCTGATGGGGATTAACGCTAAACAAAAAGAGAAAGTAACTTTTTCCACTCCCAGGAACTGCAATATTGTTTTTGCGTTATGGCCCTGGCAATACCTGAATTACCGCCAGTTAGAATCAGCCAGCCTTTCCAGTCCCTATACTTGGCGGGAGCGTAAAATTAATTTTTATCTGGCCGACGGGATAATGAAGCTATCGCAACACTTTACAAATCAATCCGTCGCTTTAAGGTCGTTAATCTTGAGAAAGACGCCGGAAGCAAAGCCAGAGTTCTTTATTTTGACCAATATCCCCAAAGAAAAGGCCACAGCCGAGGATATAACCAATATGTATCTTAGCCGCTGGCCGGCCCTGCAGAACGGGTTTAAGGAATTCAGCCGCAGGATTGAACTTTTTACCTATAACGCTTCAGCCCGCCAGACCTTTCCCAAGGCCAAACTCTTTGATGCCGGTGCTACCAGCGGGTTCAAGGAGAGCCTTAAGGCATATCTTGCGGCTCTTGATACATATGTGCGCTGGTATTTCCTGCCGGCAGAATATAAACAATCGGATTTAATGACGACAAAGGCGAGGTTTTACAGCCTTAAGGCCCAGGTAAAAAAGAAAAGCGATCTTTGCACAGTTACTTTCATCCTTCCCGAAGATTATAGTTACCGCAAAGACATATCTTACGCTCTTGAAAGGATGAATGAGCGGCAGATTATGTCAAGGGATGGCCGCATGATGTGGTTTGACATAAAATAAACAGGAGGCAGGGGGTTTTTAAGTTTTTTATAGAAAGCGTTTTCTCAAAGTAGCCAATATATGCTTGACTTTTAGTATGTAGGTGTTATAGTTATATTGGCTTAAAGCGGCAGCT
>JAQTNM010000085.1:2094-6468 GCA_028713875.1 Candidatus Omnitrophota bacterium
ACCAGCAGGATAGTAGTTGGACAGGCCACGGATAAAGTGCGCTGTAACGTATGTTGTAGCCCGATCAGGGTCGGAAAGCGAGAGGATGACCGATGCGCCGAAAGCTGTCTCGAGGTTTTCGGTTTTTTATTATGAAGAGGGGAACCGGCGGCCAGAGCATGATGGAATACAGCCTTCTGACGGCGGTAGCTATAATCTGCCTATTGGCCGTGGGGTATCTTAATAAAATCGGAGGCCCCGGAGGAGTATTTGAAAGGCATTTTAACAAAGCCGCGCAATTTATCGGCGAAGGCGGGTAATTTTTATTCCCGGGAAGGCGACTTTAAATAAAAATGTATCGCAAGTCAAGGGCGCAGAGTATTGTGGAATATATTATGCTTTTTATGATCGTAGTAGCGGCGGTAGCGCTCAGCCACAAGTACGTGTATCGGGCGGTAAACGCGCGGCTTAAACAGATACAGGAAGAATTAAGTTATAAACGCCAATATAATTAGGAGATAAATTTATGCTGGCACTGCGCAAAAAACAAGCCCAAAGTATATTAGAGTATACCCTGCTTTTAGGGGTGGTGACCGGGATTATAATTCTTACTTTAGTGGCGAATGGCGGGGTATTCAGAACGGGCGTGGAAAAGGCTTATAATAAATCTGCCGATGCACTGGGCAATGCCGCGGATAACATAAGCAACGCCGTTTTTCAATAATTTTTACCCGGCAACTTAAAAAAGGAGGTGTAAAAGTGGGGAAGAAAAACAGGAGAGGGCAAAGCATACTTGAGTACACTCTGATTCTTGGCGTGGTTATCGGGATAGCTATTCTTGTCCTATTTGGCGGCGGGGCAAATACAGGGATGAAGGGGGCCATCAATTCGACCTATCAGAAAGCCGGTAATGCGATTACAAATACCACCGCTGAATTAAACGTAGGGGTTTTTAAGTAATAATTGCATAAGAAAATTGGATATTAAGGGTATAATTCTTAATAATTGCAACAAGGAGGTGAAAAAATGTTCTTACGCAAGAAAGCACAATCAACCGCAGAGTACGCGATCCTCATCGGATTGGTAGTAGCAGTAGCTGCCGGGATTTTACAGGTAGCTTTAAAAGGCGGGATACGCCAGAAAAATAAACAGGCGCTGGATTTTCTGGTTGCTTCCGGCAATCAAACAATGTCGCAAGCGCTTAGCCAGGCAGGGACCGCTACCTTGCAGCAATACACCGAAGAGGTCAGGCAGACCAAAGTTTTGGGTGGCGCTGATTATGTAGACAAGGCTCTCCTGGAAAAGGGAGGGGCGGAGAAGAGGTATCAGAAACAGGTTACCAAGACTACGGAAGTTACTATTGATAAAAAATAAAGAAGGGAGGCAAAGGGTGATGCTAAAAAAAAGAAAGATAGCCCAGTCTTTGGTGGAATACGCGGTAGTATTTAGCGTAGTGGTAGCGGCCATACTGATTATGCAGGCCTTTATTAAGAGAGGATACCAGGGGTCGCTGAAGGATGCTGCGGATAAGATGGGTGAGCAATATTCCGCGGGCAATACCAGTATATACCAGAACAGGAGCCTTTCTCAAGAGGGCCAGACTATTATGCATCAAGCGGGCACAACTGCCAAGGCTCAGACTGTTTTGTCAACCTTAGGCATATCGGGCGTCACTACGCAAAATATTACGGCCCAGGATGTTCTTTCGGTTGACTCAAGGACCGGAGGCAATATGACTTCCGAGACCAAGGTGCAGACAGACTCGCTAAAGCGGGAAGCCACGCGTTTGAACGAGTATGCCAATGTAACACAGACTGATTTTCCCGCGCCTTATTAGCGCTACGCGATAGGTTAAGGAAAGGCAAGGGCAGGATAAGCTTATGCGTTATTTTTGCCGCAGGTCGCAGAGTTTATTGGAGTACGCGGTTTTCTTTTCTGTCATCCTGGCCGCTTTACTGGTAATGCAGTTTTATGTCAAAAGGAAATATCAGGGCAATATCAAGGATGCGGTGGATGAGCTGGGCCGGCAGTATTCCCCCGGACATACCACCTCGGTCGTTAATACTACTTTAGTGACAAATACGACTTCATATACCGGCAGCAGTTATTCGGGGATTTCGCTTGAGCCGGGCGTGACTGCAAGCGTCAGCCACTCAAGCGCCGCTACGGAAAAAAAGGAAGCGGTGGATTCGTTTGTTAATGACTAGCAGGACGGCTAATATGGCTAAAATAAGAGGCGATAGCCTGATTCAATGGACCATAGTTATAGCGGCGGTAAGCGCAAGCTTTATTCTCGTGCGCACCTATTTTAAAGACGCGCTCAGGCGTAAAGTAGAAACCGCTTCGGCTTACCTGCTCTGGAACGGGACAAGCTATGCGCCTCAGGAAAGCAGCGAAGCCAGCAAGGCAATAACTTACAGCAACCAGAGCCAGACATCCCGGCAGGTAGAAAGAAAGGACGCTCAAGCTATTGCCAGGTTCTATGATTACGGTAATGTCACTTCAAGTGAGACCAGTTATTCAGCATCGGCGGAAGAGGGAGCAGGGCATATATTGAAAAACGTGAATGTATCGGCAATAGCGCCTTAACCGGCAGGTTAATTATGGAAAAGAAGAAGAAGTCTAAATTTAAAGGTCAGGCAGTCGTGGAATTGGCGATTTTTGCCACCATTATTATCATGGTCCTGGCTGCTTTTTTAAGTTATGCCCAGCGCCTGGAATCGCAGCAGGCGATTAAGATGCAGGCCTTCCGCGAGGCGCTCTTAAAGGCCTATAAAAAGAATGCCGCCGTATCTTATACCCTGAAGAAAGACACCCGTATTTTCAGCCCCTTATCAGGTTTCGGCCAGGGCCAGCCTTCCGGTGCCGGGGCGACAGTAAGCGTGATGTGGCAGAAGGGTTTTGCCGGCCCGGAACATACCACCGATCAAACAAACTACGCTTTTTATAAAATCAATGACCAGATGCTTAATAGCGAAGATGAGGGTCTTCCGCGGATGAAGAAAGACGTCATTGGTTATGACGGGACAAAGCACAAGGATATGTTGTTACCGGTGAATGTCTATCAGGAAGATCGCAGGCAGAGCGATTATTATGATACTGCCGTGACTAAAAAAGAAGATAGCCCTGCCGGCACGCGCGGCAGGATTGTCAGTACCAGTGTTTATGATCTAAGCAGCACAATTACCGGCAAAGCCTATACGCGCTTTGATAAGGCGGTTAGTGATCCTAACAACAATCCCAACCCCCTGCCTGAATATCAGGATACGGGTAGCTATGAATCAACCTATCATGCGGATATTGGCGATGATAACCGCATAGAATATAAGACTACGAATACCCCGGGCAAGGTTATACGCGGGGAAAAGACCTGGACTACCGAATTTTCCAAGTAAATGACAAAAAAACCCAGAGCGCAAGGAATATTGGATTTTGTCCTTACTTTCGTTGCTATCCTGGGTTTATTTGTCGGTATTGTGCGCATCTGGGTCTGGTTTCACGCCAATTATGCCAGGCGCCAGGTGGCTTTTCAGTCCGGCCGGCTTTTCGCCGGAAACGTCACTACTTATGAAGGCCGCAGCAGCCCGGTTGAAGTCGGCCAGAACCCCGGCTGTCCTTCAGGGGACTGTTATAAGCCCATGGACCTGACTACGGAGTGGGTATTCCGCGGACAGACAGGCGGAGAACTCGTAGGCGCATTCCACGGCCCTGAAGAAGTTGACGCCGAGCAGGTGAAAGAGAAATGCAGGCAAGACTGCGAAGCGCAATGCGGGGCGGATATGGAAACCTGCCCTTGTTATGTGGAATGCATGTGCAAGGAACTTTCTATAGGGCGGCTTGTGTCTGCTTATCAACAGGTTATTGACGGTTATGCACAGATGATCCCGGGCTTGAGAAATAGCGCCCAGAGTTTACGCGATGCAGCTGATGAATGCGATGACCCCTGGGAATTGTGCGCCTGGGTTGGCGGTTACCACGCCACTGCCGATCAGTTGAATAGTGCGGCCGGTGAAATGGAAAGGGAGGCCAACAGTCTTTATATAGAATCACTCAAGCTCCAGGCAGCAAAGGCCAAGTTAGAGAAATGCTGCGACGTTACAATATATCCGGATGTGCCCCAGCAGAACCTTTGCATCTCCGGTTCAGAGAATATATCCTGCCCTGACTTGACAGCGGGCTATGCCCAATTATGGGGAGAGAAGAAAGGCGCTCTGGAAGGCGAGATCGCCGGCCTGCAAGGGTTAAAAGACGCCGTTATCGCCTGGATACCGCAATGCGACGCTAAAGCTGAAAGCCAGGAAACCGCAAATTTTTGCGCCTTACAATGCGCTTTTGACCCCCCTCTGCCTGAGGAAATATACGCAGTCTGCATTTCAGCTTGTAAAGAAAATGTCC
>JAQTNM010000085.1:6478-6860 GCA_028713875.1 Candidatus Omnitrophota bacterium
GCCAGAGTTTTAGCTACTCGGGATTTAGCTATGCCTCCGGAAGGTCTTGCCGGCAGCCGGAAAGCGGCTGTGATTGCCAGGGTTGTTCGCGTTGCGGTTTGGATGCATTTGCCAATGGCACCCTCCAAAATGAAATAACAAGAAAGCAGGGCCAGGTTACAATTTTGAACCAGGCAATAGGCCAGGTCGGAGGCTGTTGCGCATCCGGAGACTCTGACGGGCAATTAAGCTGCATAGAGGCAATAGCGCAGACAGCAGCGCAGGCGTATAATTAAAATCCCAGATTTTCAACTGTCCGGTGGTTGTGCCATGTTTAGCAAGTTTAATTTAGAAAAGACAAAATATAACAGCGGACAGATCTTTCCCTTCCTTATTGCCATTA
>JAQTNM010000086.1 GCA_028713875.1 Candidatus Omnitrophota bacterium
TGTCGAGCATAGAGCTCATATTATGTCTGGCCTGCCCGAGACTAAGCGAAGGGAATAAGAGGACAAAAAATACCAGTGGCAGGATAGCTTTCTTAAAACTACTCAACGGGCTGCTGGCGGTTTTGATCTCTCTCGCAGGCGAAGAGGCGCTGATTTCTTCTGCAATGATTGACTGAACCCCAACCTGTTGGCTAACAGATTTACTGTTGCTGATTTTTCTTTGGAGATAGCTTTTAACAATATTAGTACCCCAGGCAATAAGCAACGGCAGTGTTGCCATAATGCCTATACTAAAAGTAGGCATATCAAAGTCGCCCCACTTCGCTATCGTCACAGTAGATAAAAGCATCAGAGTTTCTGCTACGAGGAAATCCTTAACGGATTGTATATTGAATCCGCCTGATATGATAAAGGTAGAGGGGAAAAGCATGCCCCATAATGATGACATAGTCGCATCTGATAGCCCGTATCCTAAAACCGCCGGAAGGAATCCGCTAATAACATAATGCAAAGAGCTAATCAGGCCTTGTTTGAAGCCCCATTTTTTGATGTTATTATTTTCTAAAGACTGCTGTGGCTGGACATGTTGTATATCGGTGTTCTGCCGGCCTTTATCCGGTTTAAACATCAGCACAATGGCGCCGAAGATTAAAGGAAAGGGTATGTTTAAAAAACGCAAGAAAAGCGATGGGTGCTGTAACTCTCCCATGGTAAATGCAGAAGGTGCTAATGCAAAATGATGTAGCGTTGTTATAGTATCGAATCCTCTGACCTGCGTAGCAGGGTCTTTAACAACGCTGGCGCCCAACTGGCTTCCTAAATGCAGTTCGCCTCGATCCATACGTAACGTTGAAGCAGCATTACCCCACCCTGCATTCTCTAAAGAGCGCACAATCTCATTAGAAAGATTGCTGTTTTTAGATATCTCGACAGAAAACAGGTGCCTGAACGTAGCTGGTTCCGGTTTGCGGTTTTTTATTTTTATATTCGCCTTTTGAAGGATTCTTTCTATCTCTTCGATGTTTGCGTAAGACGGGATCTCTAGAATGTCTTGGATTTGGTCTCGCCCTTCATAAGGCAATTGTTGGAAGGTGGCGGGGTCGTAAGTCTCGGTTCTCCTGCCACAGGTATAGCGAATAAATAAGTCTTTTTTTGTTATCTCCCCAGCCGCTGCCCATTGATTAAGGGTCTCTTCCGTAACTACTTTATCTGTTGCAATCCACGCATTCCAACTGCCGTGACCCTGTACAATAACAGCATTAACTGAAGGATCAGCTAACGCTTTTTTCAGGTCGCTTTCTTTTGCTTTATCAATGATTTGGACTTCATCGTATCCTTTGCTGCGGAAATAAGGCGTGCCGTAAATTGGAAATCCTATCAGGCCTGTAAATCTAACAATCGGATCGGCGGCGCTGATTAAAACCACTAATTTCTTTTTTTGTCCTTTCTCCTTGGAGACATTTTGCATACCTGCGCCTGTCTCGACCTCTCTTTCTATTGCCCCGCCCACTGCGAAAGCTGCGCCAACCATGAGCACGGTCTTTAAAAAATTCCTGCGGGTTATGCCTGTTTTCTTGTATCCTTCAACGCTTTTTTGCTCATTACCCACCGACGAAGAGGCGACATTTTGAGCCGATTTCGGCTTCATCTTAAGGATCTTGCCCTGAAGAACGTCAAACCACGAGGTCTCACCTGCTTTTTCAGGAGGCATGGGTATATTTTTTGCTTCCCATTTGCCCTGTTCCTTCCAATCCTCGCTATAATATACAAAATAAGGCATGGCTATGGATTCGCCGGAAACTATCACCCCGACTGGCCCTGGATAAATCTTTCCTTTTTCAATCTTTGCGCCGCTAATATCAACGGCTGGCCCCACCAAAGCATATCCGTTCAATCTTCGCTGGGGAGCCCAGACATTGACAGTTCCGTCACCATTAACCCGCAGAACATAAAAGGCGTGCGGATGGATTCCCCCGAATTGGATAATCGTTCCCGGCGGGCAATCTTTGGGGTCGGTCAAATTCACCCTATCTACTTCTTCAATGCTCATTTCTTTTCTTAATAATTCAACTCCGATCTTCGTCATCGGTAAAAGCGGCGCCCTCTCAAAGCTTCTGCTCCATTGCCAGACTAAATTCTTATCGTGTTTGGGATACATTGACTTAATAAACAAGGCTCTGGTAGCAGATACTTCTTTGTCCTGGGCCGGTATCGCCTGAGACTTGACCAATTCCGCAACCTTACCCCGCAGTCCTTCCAAAGGAGTGCCCATGCCATCAGTTATAGAATCAAGTGAATTTTTGCCTTCCAGCACTTCATTTATAGTTCTTATATAATATGCTGGTCTCTTGCCTTCCACAGCGCCCACTTCTCCAATAAATCTGTATAAAGCATCAAATGTTTTGATATTTTTTAAGTTATTCACTGGACTGCTGGAGGTAATTTTTTCCTGTCCCTGCGGTGTTTTGTCCTCCAACGGCGCAGAAATGGAAATTTTATCTTGCGTCTTTTGATAAACAGGGACACTGGTTGTTGTTGGCTCTTCAAATTTAGACACGCTGGCAACTGTCTTTCCTTCACTATATTCAGCGGTAATAATGTATGTATTATTTGCCTGCGGAATCAGCTCTTTATTTGGGTTGCCTCTAACCAGCGTAAATTCGCCGATTTGGATTTTGCCGGTTGCGTTTGTGTCATAAACAGGGACGGCTGTGGCAATAGTTATGCCTCCACTCATATAAGTTCTTATGCTCTGGCCAAGAGGCGTATGCACTGGTTCTTTTAAGTTGTATTCGCCATTCTTAAATGACTTTTGATAATCGTTGAAGTAGGTAGCTTTAGACCAGGGCTCTTTAGAGGTAAGGCCATTGAGGTCTCTTGTGTCAAGAAGGCGGCTGTATTGGTTGTCTTGAGCGCGGAAGCGCTGTTTAAACCACTGGGCAAGGATTAAAGAACAGTAAACCTGTCTTAAAGAAGCGTATCTTTTAGCGGTGTTAATCTCCTTGGTGAGCTTGGGGATAATCAATTCGCGGATAAGCTGCGAGGCGTATTCGTTTAAGACTTTTAACCTGGGGTCATCAAACTTATAGACAGCCGAATCTTTCAGATAATCCTGCTCCAACATAACTTTAAGATTGGCCTTGTAGATATAGGCGTTGGTGGGAGTTTCCCGGATAATGATCTCACCCGGCACAATCCAGGGCCTGGTTAAAGTAGGAATGGTTACGTTGTCATAGCCTAACAGCTCTTCGGCTTTCTTGTAGAGCTTATTCCAGTACTCCTTGCCTTCCTTAGTTTCCGGCGAGGTCATCCGGGCAGTATCTTTTTTTAACTGCAGGTCTGCCTCAAGGAGTATCCTGCCGACATCAGTCTGGGCCAAAAATGGATCGATTACATTATCCGGGGAATCGGGCCGCAGGTTAACCCAGAAGCTGTCATTGGGAAGCGCCAAGCCTACAAAGAAATATTCCATCAGCTTCCTAGTAGAATCCTGGACCAGTCCGGCTTTTATGTCTTTTAAATCGCCTTTATCTAACAGGAGCTTGAAGTTATTCTTCTGGCTGTCATAATCAAGATAGCGTAGATGTAAAGGCCGGAATTTATCCTGGGTGAGAGAATTGCGTAGGGAAAGCAGGTGGCTGGAAATATCAAGCTGGCCGACTACCTGTGCAAAGCCGGATTGCTCAAAGACCAGGCTAAAGCATAAAACCAGCGCAATTAGTTTAAAAAATCTGCTTTTTATCATTTAGTGCACGCAGTGTAGGATCTTATTGGGTTTGATGATGTTTGGTTTATCAGCCGTTTATTATGTAATAAGTATGGATTATATATAGGTAAGTTACAAGGCCATTCCGGGGGTTTGCAGAAAGCGCTTTCTAGAAAGGATTATACGATTACCACGAACTCGCCGCGGGGTTTTTGCAGTTTGAGGGACTCTAAAATCTCTTTGGCGCTGCCTCTTTTTACCTCTTCAAATTTCTTAGTCAGTTCCCTGGTTACGGCTATTTCTTTACCTCCAAAAATATTCTCTATATCCTCTAATGTATCTAAAATACGATGGCAGGATTCATAAAATACAATGGTCTCTTTAAATTTGGCGAGTTCCTTGAGCTTATTCCTGCGGCTGCCGGCTTTATTCGGCATAAAACCCGCAAAAATAAAGCTGTGCGCGGGCTTACCTGATAATACCAGGGCATTCACGAATGCGGTTGGCCCCGGTATAACCGTTATGCCGATGTCATTCTTAATCGCTAAATTAATTATCTGGTATCCGGGGTCAAGTATCCCTGGCATACCTGCGTCAGAAACCAAAGCTACGGACTTACCTTCCTTAAGCAGCCCAAGCAAATATTGGCTTTTGACCACCTGATTGTGCTGAAAAAAGCTTGTGGTGGGAGTGGTTATATTGTATTCGTTGAGCAGTATTTTAGTATGCCGCGTATCCTCGCAGGCGATCAGGTCCGCAGATTTCAAGACCTCAATGGCGCGCAGGGTAATATCTTTTAAATTGCCTATGGGGGTAGCAACGATATAAAGCATTTATTCCACTGTTACGGATTTGGCAAGGTTCCTGGGCTGGTCAACATCGCATCCGCGCTTGATCGCGATATGATAAGCTAATAGCTGCAGGGGCAAGGCTACTATGAGAGGAGAAAAGAATTCGTCTATCCTGGGGATATAAATAACCTCGCGGGTTAACTCTTTCATTTTATCGTCGCCTTCGGTGGCAATAGCGATGATCCTGCCGCGGCGGCTCTTTATCTCCTGGATATTTGAAGCCATTTTCTCATATACTTTTGATTCCGGGGCCATGCAGACCACCGCCCGGTATTCATCAATAAGCGCGATTGGGCCGTGTTTCATTTCCCCTGCTGCGTATCCCTCGGCCGGGATATAGGAAATTTCTTTCAGTTTCAATGCGCCTTCAAGCGCCGAAGGATAGTTGATATTCCTGCCCAGGAATAGAAATGAACCGAGGTGCGAATGCCGGTAAGCCGAATATTTAATCAGGTGCTGGTCTTTTAAAACTTTTTCCTGCAGCTTGGGAACGGTCTTTAAAATTGCCAGCGATGCGGATACCCTGCCCCGGCTTAAGGTCTTTTTTAAACCAGCCAGATATAACGCAAATAAATAAAAGGTGGCCAGTTGCGCGGTATAAGCCTTCGTTGAAGCTACGCCTATTTCCGGGCCGGCATGAGTGTAAATTACGCCGTCAGATTCCCGCACCAGGCTTGAGCCCAGAACATTACAGATGGCTAATATCCTGGCCCCCTTTTTCTTGGCTTCCCGCACTGCAGCCAGGGTATCTGCGGTCTCCCCGGACTGACTGACGGCAATGGCCAGCGTGCGCTCTGCGATCAAAGGGCCGCGGTAACGGAATTCACTGGAAAGGTCTGTATTTACCGGGGTCCTGCAGAGTTCTTCTATTATATATTTCCCGCACATGCCGGCATGATAAGCTGTGCCGCAGGCAATGATAATGATATTGTTGATGGAACCAAGCACGGCGTCCGAAATCTTTAATTGCTCAAAGGATACCCCGGAATTATCTCTGGCTATCCTGCGATTAAACATATGCGTCAGGACCTGCGGCTGCTCGTTAATCTCTTTTAACATAAAATGCGGCCAGCCCTGCTTCTGGGCCTGGGAAACATCCCAGTTTATACGCACGGGCTTGCGGTTAATTGCGGCACCGGCTAAATCAGTTATCTTAACGGAATCCTCGGTTAACACTGCCATTTCTTTATCTTCCATAAATAAGACCTCTTTGGTCACATCTAAAAGTGCAGGCACATCCGATGCCAGGAAATTTTCGCCTTTCCCCAGACCTATCACCAGAGGGCTGCCTAATTTTGCCGCGATGATTTTATCCGGTTCCCTGCTGGACATCACGCCGACGGCAAAAGAACCCTGCGCCAAAGACAGGGCCTTGCGCACTGCTTCTTCTAAAGGCAGGCGGTGATAAAATTTTTCAATCAGGTGCACCAGCACTTCAGTATCGGTTTGACTGGCGAACCTGTGGCCCTCTTTGATTAATTGGCTTTTTAGCTTGGCGTAATTTTCAATGATGCCGTTATGGACTATGGCGATCTCACCCCTACAGTCAAGGTGAGGGTGCGCATTAACCTGGTTGGGTTTGCCGTGGGTAGCCCAACGGCAGTGCGATATGCCGCGGCTGCCGATAAGGGGCTTTTTTTTAAGCAGGCTCTCTAACCCCTTGATTTTACCGGGAAGCTTACGCACAGACAGGGCTTTTTTGCTCTCTAAAAAAACGCATATACCGCTGGAATCATAGCCGCGGTACTCCAGGCGCTTTAAACCGTTGAGCAAAATGGCCTGGGCATCTTTCTTGCCGATATAACCGACTATGCCGCACATGTTTTAGCTCACCACTTATGGCTTACCGCGCATCCTAACGATAAACGATACGCGAGAAGCGCCATGCGAAAAATAGAAACGTCCCCAACCGGATTTGAACCGGTGTCGAGAGCTTGAAAAGCTCTTGTCCTGGACCAGGCTAGACGATGGGGACATAAATTTATTCTTCTTCGGCGATTACGGGCGCAACGCAGGAAACCCGGTCTTTATCCTGCAGCTTGATCAGGCGCACCCCTTGAGCTGAACGCCCGGTCTCGCGTATATCTTTTATCGCGCAGCGCAGGAACATGCCGTTTTGAGTAATGACCATCAGCTCATCTTTATCG
>JAQTNM010000087.1 GCA_028713875.1 Candidatus Omnitrophota bacterium
TGAAGGGCCCCTTGACCTTTTGCTCTACCTGGTGAAAAAAGATCACCTGAACATTTATGATATCCCGATAGCCGAGGTTACCCAGCAGTATATGTCTTATCTTGAGCTGATGAAGCTTCTAGATCTTAACATCGCAGGGGAGTTTCTGGTGATGGCAGCGACCCTCATGCAGATAAAGTCCAAGATGCTGCTTCCGGCAGAACCCAGCCAGGAGGTCCAGGAAGAAGAGGATCCCCGGGCTGAACTGGTTAAGCGGCTGCTTGAATACGAGAAATTCAAAGAGATAGCCGAGAATTTAAGGCAGATGGAAACAGGGCAGCAGGAGGTATTCAAGCGCCCGAAGACAGATGCGCCCGCAGAAAAAAATATTGAGACGGAAACTTACTTTGAGGCCAGCATATTTGACCTGATCAGCGCCTTCTCCAAAGCCCTGGAAGACGTGCCCAAGGAGGTCTTTTACGAAGTAATCAAGGACGAATTTACCGTTGAGGAAAAGATCCATTATATCCTGCATCTATTGCTGGTTAAACCGGCTTTATCCATATCCGAATTATTCAGCACGGCCAAAAATAAAATAGAGATCGTGGTCAACTTCCTGGCCATACTGGAACTTATCAGGATGAAGGAGATCGTGGCTTTCCAGAAGGAACAGTTCCAGGAAATAGAAATCAGCCGCAACAAGAACAACATTATCCCCTATGAGAAAAGAGACAGGTGATTACTCGCCGCTTTCCAAACGGCAGGTGCTTCTGGACAACCGCAGCAACAGTTTTTTAAAACCGAGCGAGGAAACCGAAGAGGATATAATATTAAATATATCCCTGAGGCCAAAGAAGCTCTCGGAATTCATCGGCCAGAAAGAGGCGGTTGACAACTTGAAGGTCTGCCTTACCGCGGCCAAACAGAGAAAAGAACCCCTGGAACATATTCTGCTTTCCGGCCCGGCAGGATTAGGCAAGACTTCCCTTTCGCACATTATCGCCCATGAGATGGGCACTAAAATTACCGCTACCTCCGGTCCGGCCATAACCAAGGCCGGAGACCTGATCGGCATACTTACCAACCTGGGTAAAGGCGACATACTTTTTATTGACGAGATACACCGGCTCTCCAAGGTGGTAGAGGAGTTCCTGTATCCGGCGATGGAAAGCTTCCAGATCGATTTTATCATTGATAAAGGGCCCTATGCCAAGACCATAAAATTCAACCTTAAGCCTTTTACGCTGGTGGGAGCGACTACCCGCTCCGGCTTGCTCTCAGCACCCTTGCGCAGCCGTTTCGGCATATTTTATCACCTGGATTTTTACCGCATAGAAGACTTGAGCGTAATCATCAGGCATTCGGCCAAATTATTGAGCATAGATATTGATGAAGAGGCCTCGCGCGAGATCGCTGCCAGGGCAAGGGGTACGCCCAGGATAGCCAACCGGCTGCTTCGGCGCGTGCGGGATTATACGCAGGTATCCAAGATAAAATCAATTAACCGCGAGATCGCAGGCCAGATCCTTGATAATTTAGGTATAGATAAAGCCGGGCTTGATGAGATAGACCGCAAAGTGCTTAAATCCATCGTAGATTCTTTTGCCGGAGGTCCGGTAGGCGTTAATTCTTTAGCCGCCAGCCTTAATGAAGAAGTGGATACCATAGTAGATACCATTGAGCCGTATTTATTGAAAGCCGGCTACCTTAAGCGGACTTCGCGTGGGAGGATAGCTACGGCGCTTGCCTACGAACACCTCGGCCTTAAACCCAAAGAAAAACAAAAAGAATTATTTTAACTAAAGAAAAATGGAAATGTGGAAATGGGGACGTTTCAAATGGGGACGTTTCTATTTTTCAAAAACAAAAAAACAAAAAATAGAAACGTCCCCGATTTCAAAAAAATTATGAAACTACTATTACACACCTGTTGCGCGCCGTGTTTGATATACCCTTTGGAGAAACTAAGGGCTAAGGGGGATAGCGTTACGGCGTTATTCTATAACCCCAATGTCCATCCTTTTGCGGAATACAAGAACAGGAAGCAGGCGGTTGAGGATTATAGCCGTAAGGCCAACCTTGAGGTGATTTTTCCGGAATATAAGCCCGCGGAATATTTTCAGGCAGTAAATACGAAGGAATACGGTAAAGAAAGGTGCATTGCCTGTTGGTCAATACGGCTTAAAAAAGCTGCCGAGGTTGCTAAAGCAAGAGGGTGCGAGGCTTTTACCACCACTTTGCTGGTCAGCCCCTTTCAGGATCAGGAATTGTTAAAGAAAATAGGAAGCGATATCGCAAAAGAAGAGGGAGTAGAATTTTATTATGAGGATTTCAGGCCTGGATTTAAGAAGGCGCATGAGGAGGCGCGGGTCAAGGGGATATACTGCCAGAAATACTGCGGCTGTATTTATTCGGAGATAGAAAGATGCAGGCGATCGGCAAAACACTGATAATTTTCGGAGTTATCCTGATAGGCTTAGGGTTATTCTTGAGCCTTGTAAATAAGGTTCCCTTCCTGGGCAGGCTGCCCGGGGATATCTACGTCCAGAAAAAGAACCTCACCTTTTATTTTCCCTTAGCCACTTCCGTATTGCTGAGCATAATACTTTCTGCGATATTGTGGCTTGTCTGCCGAAAATGAAATATACCTTTAAGAAAATATGGCTTTTGCTTTTTATGTCGTGCCTCAACTGCATGCTGTTATCTGCAAACGTTTATGGCCAGACAGAGCAATATATACGCGTGGCCATCCTGCAGGACGCACCTTCCTTAAACCTTAAGATAAGCGGGATTTGTGAAGTGCTTGACGGCCCAACCGGCGCCGTATTGTACCGCGGCAAGAATTTGAATACCACCGTGACCGCATATAAAGGCGGTATATTGATAGCAGGCAATAACTTTGCCAGCCGGCAGGTCCTGGTAAGATCCGGTGATCAAAGCCCTATCGTAATAAACGGCCGGCTCTTTAGCGGCGATATCGGGTTGATAAAGAAAGACGGCGGCCATTTGCTGGTCCTAAACATAATCGGCCTGGAGGATTACGTTAAAGGCATTCTGTATCACGAAGCTTCGCATTACTGGCCGATGGATGCCTTGCGCGCCCAGGCAGTGGTAAGCCGCACTTACGCGGTTTATCAGATGCAGGAGAACAAATCCAGGGATTTTGACGTGACCTGCGATATATATTCCCAGGTATACGGGGGCAAGACCTCCGAGCGCTTCCGTACCAACGAGGCGGTTGACGATACCAGGGGCCAGATATTGACGTATGAAGGGAAAATAATCCCGGCGTATTTTCATGCCACCTGCGGCGGGCATACGCAGGACGCGTCTTTACTATGGAATGTAAATATAGCTCCGCTTAAAGGGGTGATCTGTGTTTTTTGCAAAGACTCTCCGCACTTTCGCTGGCATGATACTTTGCCGCTTGCCGAGATCGAGAAGAAGCTATCAGGGCAGGTTACAATATAAAGAATATCCGCTCTATAACTATATTGGGCAAAGACAGGTCCGGCCGCATTACCGAATTAAAGATAGCTTCTGCCGAGAAAAACATTAAGATCTCAGCCAAGGATTTTCGCAATCTTATCGGCCCCAATATCATTCGCAGCACCCACTTCCAGGTGTATCTGGCGGCTCAGGACGCGGTATTAGAGGGGGTGGGCTGGGGCCATGGCGTAGGCTTGTGCCAGTGGGGCGCTTATTTCATGGCTAAACAGGGTTACTCCTATAAAAACATTTTGAAATATTATTACCCGGGGGCAGATGTTGCGTCTATCTGATTTTGATTATAACCTGCCCGCAGAATTGATCGCCCAATATCCGCTTAAAGAGCGCTCCCAGGCGAGGCTTCTGGTCTTAGACCGCAAAACCGGTAAAACAGAAGATTCTGTTTTTCGTGACCTGGGCCGCTACCTGCAGCCGCAGGACCTTCTGGTCCTCAACGACACAAAAGTTTTGCCGGCACGCCTCATAGGACAGCGCTCAAGCGGAGGAAAAGTGGAAGTCCTGCTCTTGTCCCAAGGCGCGGGTTTTGAATTTTCCTGTCTTATCAGGCCTAACCGGTTAAAGTTAGGGGAGAGGATAAATTTTAACAGCGGCAAGATCTGCGCGGAATTGACAGACAGGAATAAAATAAGATTTTTCGCCGAGGATTTAAGCCAGATATACAGCCACGGAGTAATGCCGCTTCCGCCATACATCAAGCGTAAAGTTACCCATGAGGACAGCGCCGATTACCAGACCGTCTATGCCAGGAATGACGGCTCCATCGCTTCTCCTACCGCGGGCCTGCATTTTACCGGACGGCTCCTTGGTAAAATAAAGGATGCAGGCGTAAACATAGCTTACGTTACTTTACATATCAGTTACTCTACGTTTAAACCGGTTAAATCCGAGGACATAAGCCGGCACAAGATGGAGCCCGAGTATTTTGAGATTTCCCCGGAGTCAGAGGGGCTCATAAAAAATGCCCGCGCAAGAGGCTGGCGTATTATTGCCGTAGGCACAACCAGCCTGCGGGTCCTGGAGACTTACGCTCAAGGCAAAAGCCAAGGGCATACGGATTTGTTTATTTACCCGGGATATGAATTTAAGATGGCGCACTGCCTTTTGACCAATTTTCATCTTCCCAAAACAACTCTATTCATGCTTGCCTGTGCATTTGCCGGGGAGGGATTGCTTAAAAGGGCTTATCAGGAAGCCATAGATAAAAAATACAGGTTTTACAGCTATGGCGATGCCATGCTGATAATTTAACCATGTTTAAATTAATCCATCAGGATAAAAATAGCCGGGCGCGCCTGGGGAAATTAAGCACAGCTTGCGGAGATATCGATACGCCCTGTTTTATGCCGGTAGGCACGCAGGGCACGGTCAAGACGATGTCTCCCCTGGAACTGGAAGAAGCGGGGGCCCAGGTAATGCTTTGTAATGCCTATCACCTTTTTTTACGTCCCGGGATAGAGGTGATTAAGCATAGCGGTGGCCTGCACAAGTTTATCTCCTGGGGCAAGCCCATACTTACCGACAGCGGCGGATACCAGATATTCAGCCTTGCGCTTTTAAGGAAAGTAAGCGATAATGGCGTGGAGTTTCAATCGCACATAGACGGCATGAAGCACCTTTTGTCGCCCGAGGACGTTATTGATATACAATCCGGATTAGGCAGCGATATTATGATGCCGCTGGACGAATGCGTGCATTACCCTTGTGCCAGGGACCATGCGCGCCTGAGTATGGAGAGGACCGTTGACTGGGGCAGGCGTTCCAAAGAGCGCCTGGCGAAGAATTTATCCGGGGCCGGGGCTAAAGATGGGCAATTGCTCTTTGGCATAGTACAGGGCTCCAGTTACGAAGATTTGCGCAAAGAGTGCGCGGAGAAAATAACCTCTATCGGTTTTCCGGGATACGCCATCGGCGGGGTGTCGGTGGGCGAGCCCAAGAATTTAGGCAATGACATAGTGGATTTTACCTGCGGGTTCCTTCCCCCGGATAAGCCCCGCTATGTTATGGGGATTGGGCTGCCCGAAGATATAGTTGAAGCCGTGGGTTCGGGTATTGATATGTTTGACTGCGTGGTGCCTACAAGGTACGGCAGGAACGGGACCGCTTTTACCAGCGGGGGAAAGCTGGTGGTGAGGAATTCCCCTTATATAGAAGATCAGGGGCCTTTAGATAGACAATGCCGCTGCTATACCTGCAAGAATTTCAGCCGCGCTTACCTGCGCCACTTATTCAATACCGAAGAGATACTGGGGCTGCGCCTGGTTTCCCTGCACAATATTAATTTTTATTTGGACCTGATGCGGCAAATCCGGGATGCCATAAAAAAGGATGAATTCGCGGGATTTAAACGGAATTTTCTCAGTAGCTATATAAAAAATTAATATGCGCATAGACATAATCACGATATTCCCGGGGATGTTTGAGCAGGTTTTAAATGAATCCATCATTAAAAGGGCTCAAAGCAAAGGTAAAGTCAAGATCAAAGTGCACGACCTGCGGGATCATACTTTGGATAAACACCGCAAAGTCGATGACCGGCCTTTCGGAGGCGGCAGCGGGATGGTGATGAGCGTTGAGCCCATATTGCGCGCAGTAGAAGCCCTGCGCACAGCCAGAACCAGAGTTATCTTGATGAGCCCCCAGGGGACAAGATTGAATCAGCCTATTGTCAAAAGATTATCCGCCTATGCCCATTTGATCCTGATCTGCGGCCATTACGAAGGCGTGGATGAGCGGGTCAGGGAACATATCGCAGATGAAGAGGTCTCCATAGGAGACTATATCCTGACCGGAGGGGAGCTGGCGGCAATGGTCCTGCTTGACTGTATAGTCCGGCTCATACCGGGGGTATTGGGAGATAAAAATTCCTTGAATTTTGAGTCATTTGAAGGTAATCTATTAGAATATCCGCAGTATACCAGGCCCGCGAATTTCCGCGGGATGAAAGTCCCGGATGTCCTCTTGTCCGGCGACCATGCCAAGATAGAGTCCTGGAGGAAAAAACAAGCCTTGAAGAGGACCAGGCAGAGAAGGCCTGACCTCCTTAAATCTAAAAAGACATAAGGAAGGAGAAACAAAAAATGAATAAGATGCAGATTATTGAATCCCAGTTCGTGAAAAAAGAAACACCTAAGTTCAATATCGGCGATACGGTAAAGGTCATGACAAGGATTTCCGAAGGTCAGGATAAGGTGCGCCTGAACCCCTTTGAAGGCGT
>JAQTNM010000088.1 GCA_028713875.1 Candidatus Omnitrophota bacterium
CGCTGAACTCCCCCCGTCCGCGGGCCATATAAAATTGATGTATGCTTGAGGGGTAAATCCCTTTTTTATACGCGACGTCCCAGATCTTTTTGGCCAGAGCCGTCTTTATGCCCAGGTCATCGCTCATAATTAAATCCATAGCAACCTTCTCAATATCCATCGGTCTTCTTCCCATTTTAGCTCACTCCCTCTTTAAGTTAAGATTTTGATGAGATCATACCACTGTTCTATCTTTGTCTCTTTTTTCCGGATAGCAACTTCTAAATCCACGGCGACTATTTTCCCTGCGCACAAACCCACTGCCTTGTCTGTCTCGCCTTTTAATAAACGATTGACCGCTTCATAGCCTAAGCGTAAAGCCAGATCCCGGCTTTGCGCAGTAGGCCTGCCGCCTCTCTGTACATGGCCCAGGACAACCGTCCTGGTATCAAGGCCGGTGATCTCGGTAATCTTTCCCGCTATTTCTGCTGCCGAAGCCGCCCCTTCCGCCGCCACGATTATCCAGCTCATCTTTCCCCTGATATTGCCTTCAACGATATCATGGCATATATCTTCCAAATCAGATTTTATTTCCGGGATGATCACATCTTCGCATCCGCCGGCCAGGGCAACTGCCAGGGCAATGGAACCTGAGCCCCTGCCCATGACCTCTACCACAAAAATACGCTCCATGCTGGTGGCTGTGTCCCGGATATTGTCTATTGCGTCCAGCGCCGTATTTATCGCCGTATCCCATCCGATAGTCATGTCAATTCCGTTGATATCGTTATCTATGGAGGCCGGAATGCCTATGCAGCTGACCCCGTATTTCTTGAAAAACTCATGG
The DNA here is from genome assembly GCA_028713875.1 of Candidatus Omnitrophota bacterium. Classification (GTDB taxonomy): domain Bacteria; phylum Omnitrophota; class Gorgyraeia; order Gygaellales; family Profunditerraquicolaceae; genus JAQTNM01. Next base: position 827 of record JAQTNM010000088.1, read on the forward strand.
GCGGCGGTAAAACTTCCGTTGCCGCCGATAACCGCCAAGCCGTCAATGGCATATTTTTTAACAGTATCAAAAGCCCTTTTCTTGCCTTCTTCGGTCTTAAATTCGGGGCAGCGTACGGTCTTTAAGATCGTTCCGCCCTGATTGATTATCCCGGAAACAGAACGATGGCTAAGCGTCTTAAGTTCCTCGTTGATCAACCCCTGCCATCCGCGGAATATACCCATGACTTCTATTTTGTGGTTAATGGCTGTGCGCACCACCGCCCTTATTGCCGCGTTCATTCCCGGCGCATCCCCGCCGGCAGTCAAAACCCCGATTTTCTTTACGGCCATCAATAACCTCTTTTTAGCTTTCGCCTTTTAAGTCCCCATCTGCCAGCTGGCAAGATAATCCCTCTGCTTGTCCGTGAGCCGGTCGATCTTTAAACCCAGGGACTTTAATTTCAGGGCCGCGATATTTTTATCTATTGATTCCGGGACATTGTAAACATCTTTGCCCAAACTGGCGTGATGCTTAACCATGTACTCGGCGCTTAAGGCCTGGTTTGCAAAGGACATATCCATAACCTGCGCAGGATGGCCTTCTGCGGCAGCCAGGTTTATCAGCCGGCCTTCTCCCAGCAGATAAATTTTCTTGCCGCCTTTTAAGGTATATTCCTGGACAAAATCGCGGATGGTCTTCTTGGCCCTGGCCAGATTTTCCAGATCCGCTATATCTATCTCCACGTTAAAATGCCCGGAGTTGCAAATGATAGCACCCGGCTTCATCAGCAGGAAATGCTCTTTACGGATCACGCTGATATCCCCGGTAACCGTCACAAATATATCTCCCATGCGCGCTGCTTCCTTTATGGTCATTACCTCATAGCCGTCCATGACCGCTTCCAAAGCACGCAATGGATCAACCTCCACGACGATAACCTTTGCCGCCATGCCCTTGGCGCGCATGGCCACACCCCTGCCGCACCAGCCGTATCCGCAAACTACAACCTTGGAGCCGGCGATAAGTTTGTTGGTGGCCCGGACTATCCCGTCTAATGTGGACTGGCCCGTGCCGTAGCGGTTATCGAATAAATGCTTGGTCTGGGCATCGTTTACGGCTATGATCGGGTAACGTAACTTTCCATGCCGCGCAAGGGAACGCAGCCTGATCACCCCGGTAGTCGTCTCCTCGGTGCCGCCCAGGATATTTTTATAAATTTCCGGACCTGCCTGATGAATGGTGCTGACCAGGTCCGCTCCGTCGTCCATGGTAATATCCGGCTTGACGGATAAAACCGCATTGATATGCCTGTAATATGTATCGGTATCCTCGCCTTTAACCGCGAATACGGGAATCTTTGTATTTTTTACCAGCGCCGCAGCCGCGTCATCCTGCGTAGATAAAGGATTGGACGCACAGACAAAGACATCCGCCCCGCCCGCTTTTAACACTTCGGCCAGGACCGCGGTTTCGGTCGTCACATGCAGACAGCAGGATATACGTAAGCCCTTTAAGGGCTTTTCTTTTCTGAAGCGCCCGGCAATCAGCCTTAGCACCGGCATGTTATTAGCCGCCCATTCTATCCTTAAGGCGCCTTTTTTGGCTAACTTCAAATCCTTGATATCATATTTCATTTTCTTAACTCCCTTGTCTCGGTTGGTTAATTGGTTAATTTACTGGTATAGTTTAACCACTCGCAAATTAACCGCTCATCAGCTAAACAGTTACAAACGGGCTGCCTGTTTTTTTAAAGTTGCGGCTTTGTCCGTGCTCTCCCAGCTGAATTCCGGCTCTGTCCTGCCAAAATGTCCGTAGCAGGCGGTCTTTTTATATATCGGCCGCAAAAGATCCAGTTCCTTGATCATGCTTTTAGGGGTCAGATCAAAATTGTCGTTGATAAGCTTAACGAATTTGGACTCGGAAAGCTTGCCCGTGCCGGACGTATCTACCATAACCGCCAGAGGCTCAGGCTTTCCGATGACATAAGCGATGTGGATAAGGCACTTATCCGCAAGGCCGGCGGCGACGATATTCTTGGCTACATACCTGGCCATATAAGCGGCCGAACGGTCCACCTTAGTAGGATCTTTGCCGGAAAAGGCGCCTCCTCCGGGGGCAGCGGCTCCGCCGTAAGTATCCACGACGATCTTCCTACCGGTCATTCCGGTATCCGACTGCGGACCTCCGATAACGAATTTCCCGGTTTCATTAATGTAATATTTTGTATTCCTGTCGATATATTCTTTCAGTATAGGCCTGGCGATCTCCTCTATCAATTCCTGCCGCGCCTTTTTTGTGATCTTCTCTTTTGTGGAATCGAGTATGTCTTCTGTATGCTGACAGGCCAGGACCACGGAATCAACCCTTTTGGGGGAGCCGTCATGATACTCCACGGTAACCTGGGACTTACAATCCGGGCCCAGGTATTTCAGGATCCCCCGCCTCCTGACATCGGCGGTGCGCTTAACGAGCTTGTGCGCCAGCATTATCGGTAAAGGCATCAGTTCCGGCGTCTCCCGGCAGGCGAAACCTACCATAAAACCCTGGTCGCCCGCTCCTCCTTTATCTACGCCCTGCGATATGTCCGGGGACTGGCTGTGTATGGTATTGATCACCGCACAGGTGTGATAATCAAACCCGTACCTGGGGTGGCTGTAACCTATCTCCTTGAGGACGCCGCGGGTCAGGTTATGCACGTCCACAAAACCGGTAGTGGTGATTTCGCCTCCGACGATCAAAAGACCCATAGTAACGTACGTTTCACAGGCAACCCTCCCATAGGGGTCCTGTTTTAAAACCTCATCGAGTACCGCATCCGATATCTGGTCGCAAACCTTGTCCGGATGCCCCTCTCCCACCGACTCCGAAGTAAAAAAATGCTTACGCGCTGCCATAACCCCTCCTGGTGAATGTTCTGTTCGCCTCTTCGTAAAATTTGTGATCGCCGATATCATACCACCGGCCGCTGAATACAAAACCGTAAACCTTTTCTTTTTTTCTTAACCAATCTATATAGAAACCCATGGCGTCACCTTTGCTGGACCTCTCGTTAAGGTATTCCTTGATCAAGCCTAATTTTTCTTTGGCAAAATAATACAAGCACATGGCGATAAGCGCGCTTTCCGGGTTCTTGGGTTTCTCCTGAAAGTCAATCACCCCGCCGTCCTTGTCGATCTTAAGGACGCCGTATTTTGAGGCCTGCTCCCTGCTTTTTAGATCGTACATGCCTATGACAGGGCTGGGGGATTTACCTTTAGCAAAAGACAGGAACTTGCTCAAATCATCTTCAAAGAGGTTATCCCCGCCTATGACTAAAAGGTCGTCTTTGATGCGCCTCTGGTCGATAACGAAATCCATATCGCCGATCGCCCCGCGTTTATCCGCCTCCTCTTTGGTCAGGTCATCAACCAGGCTGATGCCTTTCGGGATGGATTCAAAGCGGCTGGCCCACTTTGTGAACAAGGATATGAATTTGCTGTTTGTGACCACGATGATCTCATCTATATCCTCTGCTGCCGAAAGTTTCTCAATGATATAATCTATGATCGGCTTCTCGCCTATCTTAAGAAGCGGCTTTGGGTATTTCCTGGTTAAAGGATATAACCGCGTGGCGTATCCCGCGGCTAAGATTAATGCTTTCATGCCTGCCCTAACTTGCGCTTAAGATAGTTGACTTTATCTACCGGAGTTGGGTCTATCCCGTAAAGTATCGCCAGATAAAATGAAATAAAATCGCCTATATATATCAGCGAAAACATCCGGCTCAATAAATCCCTGCCCCTTGACCAGATCTCAAATACCGATACCCCATTTTTCTGAATCATCTCTTTGGTGATATCCATACGCATGGCCACGCGCGGATGCATAAACTTATCCCGCAGCATTATCACCACAAAGCTGCTGAACAATTTTTTGGGGTTTTCCCACCCCACGATCTCATTGTGGTTCATCTCCGGGAATACGTGCGTCAGAGCAAGGGCCTTGGAATTCTCATTCAGCTGTCCCCGAAAACGCGTAGCCACGGCATCAAAATGCACGGAACTAGAATATATGAACGCAAGCTTATTGTATAATTTTTGCGCAAAATACTTGGCAATGTTATCCTGCACCCCTATGGTGTTCTTAAGACTTTTATCCCTCAGATCCTCCAGGGTCTTTATCGTTTCATTTACGCAGGCATCGATATTGCCGATCAAGCCCATCCTCGCCAGTATACACAGCGGGACAAGGCTGGAATACCCCAATGCGGCTCTCGGAGGAAGACCTTTAGGCATCTCGATAAAAGTTATGTTATCCCGGGATGCGTATTCCTTTAATTTGCCTCCCGATGAAAACACGATTATATGCGTGCCTTTGGCCTTTGCCTGGGAATAAGCGCTCAAGGTCTCTTCGGTGTTGCCGGAATAACTGGATATAAATGCCAGGGTGGAATCATCCATATAGGCCGGCAGTTCATATTCGCGCGCAACCGCAATCGGAACCCTGCTTTCAAAATAGAGGTACGACTTTACCAGGTCCGCCCCGATGGCTGAGCCGCCTAAGCCTGAAAAAATGATATTCTTAAAATTGCGTTTTGCGAAAGTTATCTTGGCTTCGTAAGCTATGGCGTATGCATAACGGCACTGGTCCGGAAAATCCAACAATAGCTTCAGCATCCCCGAACGGTCCAGCTTCTTTATGTTGTTTGCGCTAAGAGAATTTTTTATCCCAGTATCTCCCGTAATCTCGACTGGCTGAACTCTTCTACTTCTTTGCCAGTGGACAGCTTAAGCGCCTGTTTTGCGAATTCCTGCGCCTGAGAATAACTGACCGAGCGGATAACATACTTTACTTCCGGGATCGCAGAAGGAGGCATGCTGAATTCATCCAGCCCTAAGCCAAGCAGTATCAGCGCGAATGCCGGCTCCCCGGACATTTCTCCGCACATGCCCACTTTAATGCCGGCATTATGCGCGGAATCAATGATATTTTTGATGAGCCTTAAGACCGCCGGGTGAGCGGGGTCATAAAGATAGGCCACCTTTTCGTTGGCGCGGTCTACCGCCAGTGAATACTGGATAAGGTCGTTGGTGCCTATACTGAAAAAATCCGCTTCAATGGCCAACAGATCGGCTGTCATCGCAGCCGAAGGGACTTCTATCATCGCGCCTGCCTTTATATCATTATTAAAAGGTACGCCTTTTTTCTTTAACTCATCCTTGCACTCATCAAGTATTTTATTGGCCTGTTCCAGCTCTTCTATCCCGGAGATCATCGGGTACATGACTTTAAGGTTGCCGTGCACCGACGCCCTTAATATCGCCCGTAACTGCACTTTGAATATATCCGGCCGGGCAAGGCAGAAGCGGATGGCGCGCCATCCCAGGAACGGCTCTATTTCGCTGGGCATCTGGAATTGTGATAAGAATTTGTCGCCTCCCAGGTCCAGCGTGCGGATGATCACGCACTGCGGCTTCATTTCTTCGGCAACATATTTGTAGGCCTGGTAATGCTCTTCTTCGCTGGGAGAATCTTTTCTATTCATATAAAAAAATTCGGTGCTGTAAAGCCCTATGCCTGCTCCGCCGTGGCGTTTGACCGAAGGGACCTCTTCCGGGAATTCTATATTTGCGGCTATCTCTACTTCCTTGCCGTCCTGGGTAACCGCAGCCAAATCCTTTACCGCCCAGAAACGCGCAGCTATCCCTTTTAGCTTTTCTTCTTCCCGAAGGTACTCATTGAGGGTTTCCTCATCGGGGTTAACAATAACTATGCCCATACTCCCGTCAACAATGAGTATATCGCCGCTCTTTATTTTGGCGGTCGCTTCTTCCAGGCCCACGACGGCAGGGATCTCCAGGGATTTAGCCATGATCGCGGTATGCGTGGTCTTGCCGCCTAGATCGGAAGAGG
>JAQTNM010000089.1 GCA_028713875.1 Candidatus Omnitrophota bacterium
CAGACGATGGGCAGGGCCGGGCTTTTCCGTTACGATAATTCAGACCATGCCATCCTTACGGGGATATACGCTGCGCGTAAATTCCTAGGTAAGGCATATTATGATGTCTGGTCGGTTAATACAGACGAAGCGTACCTGGAATCTTAGGTAACGCAAGATATACCGGACACAGGTATTGTGCCCGGAAGCAGGGGGGATACAGGGAATATGCATCTTGGCGTAATAAAAAAATATAAGTACGCTCTTTTATTGACAGCTTTAATCTTATTCCATGCAGTAAACAACTATATTTGGCTAAGGCAGGATAATGAAAGCCTGGGGTATGATGTTATACACCACGCCAATATAACGTTTTCTATCCGTCAGGATCTGCTCAAAATATTTCTTTCCGGGGAAAGCCCCGCAGAAAAATTAAAATCATTCATTTTCCTGTTCACCCATGTCACTCAGGGGTCTTTAGTTTGGCCGCGTTTATTCCATTTTATCGCAGCGCTGATGTCTTCTTTTGTCTCGCATCAGGAGGACGTATTCTTCTGGATCAGGTTTTCCAATATACTTTATTTTGCCATATTGATTGTCAGCATATATCTGTTGGGCAAAAAGATACTCAGCCCGGCGGGAGGGTTCCTTGCCGCATTTTTTATTTCTCTTTACCCGGGTGTATTCGGCCTTTCCCGTAAATACGGGTTGGATTTCCCTCTAATAGCCATAGTTTCTTTGGCGATTTATTTTCTCTTAAGTTGCGATGGGTTTAAAAAACGCTCATACAGTTTATTCTTCGGGATAGCATCCGGTTTGGGTATGCTTATAAAGTGTCAGTTCGCGCTGTTTATTATAGGTCCTTTTCTATATACGGTTTTTCAGGAGTTTATCTCCAGACAGAATAAAAGAAATATCTTTTTGAATATTTCAATTTTCATAACCTTATTTCTGGCTATCTCTTTAGTCTGGTGGCATAATATCCTTTCTTCGGTAAGCAGGATAAGCCTGCCCGGGGATATTTCTTTAGAAAAAGGCAGAATCTCGTATAGCCTCATTTATTATCTGGGTGTTTTTTATTATAATATCTCGCCTTTATTGTTTGCAATGTTCATATTGGGCCTGGCGTATTTGAAGAATCTTAAAAAACTGGGGTTATTCTTTCTTCTCTGGTTTCTTGTCCCGTATCTGTTCTTTTCCTTATTCGTTCTATATAATCACGAGCGGTATGTTTTCCCTGTTTTTGGAGCGGTGGCTTTGATTTCCGCAAATGGTTTATTAAGGATCTCGAATAAGAGAATAAAGACCGCTTTAATTTTTTTCTTTGTTTTCATGGGGTTCATCCAATTTTTTAAACTAAGCTATAATTACTGTTGGTCGCCATTTTTTGCCAGCTCGTGGATAGTCCACCCTCCTCAGAAACGTAACCACCGGCTGATCATGACCGAGTTTAATCAAATAATCCAAAGTGATAGTTCTCCGGAAAAAAGCATCGCTATCATAGAAGAGAGATATTTTAGGGGCGATTCGTGCCTGCTGTTGAGTTATTATCTTAAGCTGCTCAACGATAAAAATGATATTTCTTTAAGCGCCGATGGGGTCATTTGCCCGCGCTCCCAGGTTTCAGGAGAGTCATTGTCCAAGGTAAATAATTCTGAATTTGTAATTGCTTTTTCTCGCAGTCCCACTGAGCCCGATCTTTCAGGGCTGCTAAGATTTTCTGATGCTTCAACAAGGGCGGCGGCTCAAGATGCGCTAAGGCAGCTCAGGAAATACAGGATTTTAAAAAGGAGCGTTCTTTCTCCGAATGGAATTGATATTTTCCTTTTGAAGAAAGAAAAGCCTGCTCCGTAAACAATTTAAGTCAAGGTCGGCATATCGGTTCGGGCAGGCGCTTTGCAATCAAAAAAGTGTTAGCTAAATTTTAAAAGCGGAAACTTTTAATTTTTAAATGGCACTCCCGCAAAAATCTCTTGACAGAAGCGGCAAGGAGGAATAGACTAATTATTGATATTAAAAGATGAAAATTGGGCAGAGGGATAAAGGCTTTGGCCTTGTGCCAAAATTTTCATTCAGATGTCATTTGAAGCATCCTTACCACCGCAGTTTATTCTTGATACGGCTATCTCCCGTATTGCCCGGGCATAGCCGGATATCCGGCTCTGTTATGGCGTTGACGAGAATTCTTTGCCCTGCTCCTCCGGCTTAGCAAAAAAGGAGGTTGTTTTGAAGCGAAAAGTGAGAAAAAATAAATGGAAGGCTCCGCGCCTGACTGTGCTTGTCGTTCAACAATCAGAGCAAGACGTCTTAATGCAATGTAAGGGAGGCACCGGGGGCCCTTCTAACGCCTACACTTTGTGTGCCGGGTGCAGCGAACACCGCGGCGTGACCGTCCCCGCACCGTGTTCGTCTATAACGTCCTCGTGACCCTATTGATGGTTGCCTCGCTTAGTAATCCGCTTGCGAATTTTTCCCTCATTTGACGATTCTATCCTACTCTTGCCAAAATTACCGCTCGGATATTCTTTAATGCCTTTGCGCATAAGTCTTAACACTTTTAAGTAGTTATTTTCGTCAAGAATCAAGCCTATTCAAAACAAGACCCTTTCCTTTCTTTGCGGATAACGATATAAAAATCTTTACTAAAATCTATAAATTTTTGTATTTTTGTTTAATTGACTATCATTTTATAGCAAAGTATAATGTATCACAAAGGAGAAGATAAATTGAAGGCCCTGTTAATCCAGCTTCCTTTTCCGCAGCATAGTTTACAGAAACAATGGGGTAATATCCCCTTGGCCGCAGGTTATTTAAAGGCCGCCTGTCATAAAATGGGCTTATTGGAAAAGGCAGATATAGAAATTTTAAATGAGCGGGATAGCAATCTGGCCGGAGATGCAAAATTAATTGATATAATCCTTTCAAAATCACCTGACATTTTAGGTTTTTCGTTATATTGCTGGAATTCAATCCGAAGTTTATTTATCGCAAAAAAGATAAAGAGAAAGTTGCCTCATACGAGAATCATTGTTGGCGGTCCGGAAGCAACCGCTGAATCAACGTATCTTTTAAACAACCCGGCAATAGATATCGGATGTATCGGCGAAGGAGAATTTACCTTTGCAGAAATTATAAGCCATATCTTAGAAGAAAAAAATGATTTTGAAAATATTAACGGCATTTTTTTTAGAGAGAATGGAAAAATCACAATTACGCCTCCGCGGACGATTGCCAAGACTCTAGATATGATACCTTCGCCATATCTGCTTGGGATTATTAACCCTAAGGAATATGACAGGATGTGGATTGAAACCAAGCGAGGCTGCCCATTTAAGTGCACATATTGCTATGAGGGAAGGCGCCCGCTTCGTTTTTTGCCGCTCAGTGTTACCGAGAAAGAGTTGGAATTGGCTGTCAAATTAGGCATTAAAACAGTTATTTTCCTGGACTCCTCTTTCAACACTTCGCCGAATTTTGAAAAAATCTGCAGGATTGCCGAAAGAGTTAACAAGAAACGAAAATGCATATTCATCGCAGCGCTGAATCCGGAATCCATAACGGAAAACACAGCCTCTATGCTTAAGAGATGCGGATTCTCCGCTGTTGAAATAGGTTTACAAAGCACTAACCCGGCCGTTTTAAAGAATATAAACCGTCCGGCCAATCTTAAAAAATTTATAGGCGGGGTAAACGTCTTAAGGAGAAAAGGAATCGGATCTGTTATTGATGTGATTATCGGTTTGCCGGGAGATTCTCTAAAAACATTCAAGGAAACCATCATGTTCCTTAAACATAATAGATTAATCTCGCATGTAACCGTTTTTCCGCTGCAAATTTTACCCGGCACAAAGCTGGAAAGAGAAAAAAATAAATATGGAATTAAGCATAGGAAGGAACCCCCTCGCCTGGTAATCAAAACTGATTCGCTTTCTGAATCCGATATTGAAAAATGTTACGAAATTTTCAACCAGGCTAAATATGGGGGAAAAGACATGAAATCCGGGCCCCAACCGTTGGCGGTCCCGATGACTTCGCATTTAACAATAGATTATCCGGCCCGGAAAGATCTCGCCAGGAAACAACTGGCCGGTATAGATATCGGACAAATAAATGACCCGATAACTAAAATTATAGTAGAACTTGATGCCGATAGGCAAAGTTTGAAAAACATAGATTTATTAGGGAGAAGGTTGAGAAGAAAGATAGGCGATCCTTTAACAACCTGGTTTTCGAGCCAGAATATCGGATTAGACTTTAAATTAATAAGATCATTTCTGAGATGCATAGCTATGTCAAACCCCTGCCTGAGGTGGAATGTGTTTTTAGAAACTCAAAATGAATTCGATCTGTCAATAATTAATGAGATTAAAAGCAGCATTACTCGCGAGAATCATTCCCGGGATAATCCCGTCAAAATCTTCTTAATTTCTCCTTTCAAAAATAACAGGTTAACCGATAAATGGTTAAACGGATTAAGCAAAATAGTTAATCATATTTGGTATGTTGAATTTACGGAGAAAGCTAACTGGAATGAAGAACTAGCGCAGATTTTGAAGGAAAGGGATAAGTTGTTTATAGCGGATTTTCATCCCGGTGCCACAATCGGTTTCATTATTAAGGTGCTTAAATTTATTCGTAATAAAAGAAAAAATGACTATTTTTCATTCAAGAATATTGCTATTAGCCATTTGCAAAAAAAAGATGAAGATTTTATGAAAAAAGGGATGTCCGCTCCGAGAAAACTTTCTGAATGTATTTTGAGATTTGATAAAGAATTGCAATTATCATCATATGTCTTGCCAAATGCCGAATCCAGAAAAGACATCTTAATTTGGAGGTATCTAGTACTAAAGAAAGCCGGTTATTTAACTTCAAAGCAAAAAATAATAACACTCCCTGTTTATGAGTAACCCGGAACGGCCGGCTGCCCGGATTTCTTTTCAGGCATATCCCTATTCTAAATATGGCTTTTAGCGCTTAGGCCAAGTGACAAGGAGTCTGATTTTTTACGCAGGTTGAAAAATATTGACAAATACTCACTAAGAATATATACTTATTTTATCAAAATCTTATATTTAAAATTTCCTCCGCAAAGCCATATTACTGCAATAAGGAAATATTTATGCCTAAGGCCGGAAAAACAGCAAAATGGAGCAAGCCAAAGCTGATTGTGTTGGTAAAAAGGAACAGCCAGGAGAGAGTGTTGACTGGATGTAAACAAAGCGGGAATTCAGGGCCTTACCACGAATATAATGCTTGTCATACTCCGTGCCAACCGAGGGGCGAGCGTGCCGTTTGTTGTTCTGACTCCTGCGCCTCATAGTTTCTTAGCCCTTGTTTTATTGGAAACCGGTTTCAGGGATCCCGAAGGCGGCTTCTCTACGAAGTGAATCTTCGGTATGCCAAAGCAATGCTATTCTGGTCAGCTACCTTATCCTCCGTATAGCCCGTCATTTATGGCAAGCGCTTTACTAGTTTGTCATCACAGAAGAGAACCTCATAGCTTAGAACCGATATAAAAGATGTTAAATGGCAGCTATCTGGAAACAAAGAAGACAAATAATGTGCCTCGCCTGCCTTTGGAAGGCAACATTGACCTTACCTACCGTTGCAATAATACTTGCCGCCACTGTTGGTTAAGAATTCCGTTTGATTCAAAAGCATCCAAAAACGAGCTTTCGTTCGTAGAAATAAAAAGAATAGCTGATGAAGCAAGAAAAATGGGCTGCCGCAGATGGTCTATTTCAGGCGGCGAGCCGATGCTGCGGCCAGATTTTGCAGAAATATTCGGTTATCTTACCAGCAATTTTAATTCTTATTCTATAAATACCAACGGCACATTGATTACTCCCGGGATTGCCAGGCTCTTAAAAAGAAAAGGCTCAAAAATGGTCTCCCTTTACGGAGCAACTGCCGAAGTCCACGACCACATCACTCGTAACCCCGGCTCGTTCGAGATGGCTATGCGCGGCTTCAGATATTTAAAGGAAGCAGGCGCAGGTTTTGTAGTTCAGATTATTCCAATGAAGGATAATTATCATCAGCTTAAAGGCATGGTTAAGCTAGCAGAGTCTTTAAGCCCGCATTACCGGATTGGAGCGGCGTGGCTTTATCTATCTGCCTGCGGCGATGTCCAGAGGAACCAGGGGATAATGCTCCAGAGGATACCGCCTAAAGAAGTAATTGAATTAGATAAGCCGGATTTATCTTATGAGGACCGGATAGAGAAGGAAGCCCGTAACTGCCGCAATACAAATGAGAACGGCCATTTGTTCGCCTCCTGCATAAATTCAAAGCGCGATTTTCATATTGACCCTTACGGGAAGATGACCTTTTGCTGCTTTATCAAGGACCCCGCTCTCCGCTACGATTTAAGAAAAGTAAGTTTTAAGGAGGTTTGGGAAAAGTTTATCCCTTCCTTAGCTAATAAAATTAAAGCAACAAAAGAATACAAGGATAATTGCGGCTCCTGTGGATTCAGAAAAGACTGCAAGTGGTGTCCGGTTTATGCCTATCTTGAACACCGCAACTTTAACGCCAAAGTTAATTATCTTTGTGCCGTAGCCAAGAAAAACAGGGAATTCAAAGAGAATTGGCAAAAGAACCACAGGCGTTATTTTAACATCGCCGATATTACCATCCAGGTAGAGTCGGATCTGGCCATAACGGGAAATACATTCCATCCTAAATTTAATTATTTTGAAATTGATG
>JAQTNM010000090.1 GCA_028713875.1 Candidatus Omnitrophota bacterium
CGATACGCCGCTTTTGTTAAACTACGCCATGCGCAGGAAAGCCGATATTCTTTTTGAGGGTGCCCAGGGCACGTTCTTAGACATCGATTTCGGCACCTATCCTTTTGTGACCTCCTCCTCCGCTACATCCGGAGGGGCCTCTACCGGAAGCGGCGTTGCTCCGGCAATGATGGATAGGGTCGTCGGCGTGGCCAAGGCATATACTACGCGGGTAGGGGAAGGCCCATTTCCCACGGAATTTTCCCCGGGCTTTGATAAATTTATCCGTAATAAAGGAAATGAGTTTGGCGCAACTACAGGCAGGCCCCGGCGCTGCGGTTGGTTTGACAGCGTAATGGTCAAAGAAGCGGTTTTATTAAACGGCATTTCGGAATTAGCCGTAATGAAATTAGACATTTTAGAAGGGCTCAAGACCGTTAAGATCTGCACCGCCTATAAATATAAAGGTAAGAGTTTCAGGGAATTCCCCCGCGACTTTTCCGTGCTTAAAAATGCCCGTCCGTTATATAAGGACCTGCCGGGATGGCCTAGCCTTACCAGGCAACCCCGCCGTTATAAGGAGTTGCACCGTAATGCCCGGGATTATTTATCCCGCATACAGGATATTCTTAATACCAGGATTTCAATGATATCCATAGGCTCGGCCAGGCGGGATACGATCTTTGTATAATGCGCGCAAAGCGCGGGGTGGCCATAAAGCCCTTGACTAAACCCGTTGATTGTGTTATAGTTAAAATCCTCTTCTAACCTTATAATCCAAGGATAAATACCAATCCTTCAGGAGGTGAGTTATGAAACAGGGGTTATTTAAAATCGTCTTAATAACATTTTTAAGTTTAGCTTTGGCAGGATGCACGTTTATCGTTCAAAAAGGGAGGCGCTCTGACATTGAAAAGATCCAGGCACTGAACAAACAGCTGGATTCGCTGGAGCAGGCCAAGAAGATACTGGAAAAGCAATTAGCCCAGGAGATCAACGATAAGGACGTAAAGCTCCAGATGATGGAAAAAGGGCTGGTAATCACTTTCCTGACGGATATCGTCTTTGACCCCGGCAAGTCCCAGATAAAGCCCGAAGCGTATCCTGCGCTGGATAAAGTTGCCAAGGTTTTAAAAGAGAATGTGCCTGACCTGAATGTGGGCATAGAGGGCTATACCGATAATCAGCCGATCAAATTTTCCGGATGGAAGTCAAACTGGGAGTTATCCACGGCGCGCGCATTGAGCGTTTTGCATTACCTTGTTGACGTAAAAGGTATTGAGCCCGAACGGGTATCTGCCATCGGTTACGGCGAGTATCAGCCGGTAGCTTCGAACAATACCAAGGAAGGCCGGCGCTCAAACCGCAGGGTCGAGATCGTAGTCCTGCCGCAGCTTAAGAAAGTAAAAGAAGCGCAGGAGGCGCCATCCCCGGCTGCCGCGGAGAAATCCGAAACCGGGATGCTTGAGCCGAAAGAGAACCTCAAGTAGATTTTGTCCACAAACTAAGCAAGAGGAGAGCTGGTAATGGAAGAAGGTTTTAAAAACAGGATTATCCTGATATTGGGTATTTTAACGGTGATATTTTTTATCGGCATGGTCAGTTCCTGTAACGATGCCAGGAAACAGAAATCCTCCCGCGATAAAGAGATGGCCGCCAGGCTTGATCTTGAAGAAAAAATGAACAAATCCGGACAGGAGAAGGCCGCTACTGAAAACAAGATCAACGCGTTAAGCCAGGAATTGACTAAAGAACAGGCGGCAACCGAAACTACAAAAAAGGCCCTGCTTGAAGCGCAGGTGGTCAACGATAGCTTAAAGAAAGAAGTCATTAAGCTTACCGAGCTCAAAGAGAAACTCGAAGAAGACCTGAAAGAAGCATTGGTGACCGGGAAATCCGGACGTGCAAGAAGATGATATAGGAGAAGCTAAAAGGCCTGGACTAAAACGCGTAAGCCTAAAAAGGGGATGACTATCCCCTTTTTTATTCATTTAAAGGGAGGTGCGTATGAAGATGACCCCGTTAAGGAAAAAAGGAAAAGGAATAAAAAAGGCAAAAGCACGAAAGACAAAAAAAACGGCCCGGCGCGCCCCTTCCGCAAAACCGAAATTAACCCAGGCTTCACGGGGGGCCGTTAAAGAGACCCTGGCTGTGCAGCAATTGGCCGTGGAGAAATCCAAATTTTCCACTCCTTTTACCATGACTGCGCCGAAAGCGACGCTTACGGAATTGCCCGCATCTTACGGAAAGGACAAGATAGTCATTCAGGTGCGCGACCCATGGTGGATACATGCTTACTGGGAGACTACGCAGGCGGCCCTGGAGAGGATAAAAAGAGAATCCGGCGCTGCGTTCTTTGGCGCAAGGAAGGTCCTTAGGGTTTATGACGTAAGCAATATAATTTTTGACGGTAAGAATGCGCACAGGTTTTTTGATATCGACGTGGGCCCTGACGCCACAAGCTGGTATATAGATACCGGTTCCCCCGGTGCCTCCTGGTGCGTGGACATAGGGTTGCTCCTTAGTGACGGCAGGTTTATTATGATCGCGCGCTCAAACGTGGTGCATACCCCTCTATCCGGTCCGTCTTCGGTCATGGACGAAGAATGGATGATCCCGGAAGAAATGTTTGCCCGCCTTTATGGAATGGGCTTCGGCTTCGGCAAAAGCTCTCCTCTCGGCAAGGCCTGGCAGGAAAGAATGCGCCGGGCGCTTTTTTCCGGGATACTTTCGTCTCCGGGCATTACCTCAGGAGCCAGCCCCGTAAAGAAAATGCCCAAAGAGAGGAAATTCTGGCTTGTAGTAAATACCGAACTGATAGTTTACGGAGCAACCGAGCCTGATGCCCGGGTCTATGTCCAGGGCAAAGAGATCAAATTGCGGCAGGATGGTACATTCAGCCTGCGTTACGCTCTTCCTGACGGAAAACAGGTTATCGGCATAAAGGCCCATTCCGCTGATGGCCTGGAGGAGCGATCCGTCACCCCGGTCGTAACCAAAGAGACCAAATAATCAGTTAATTGGCGAGGGTTAATTTGTGAGCAGTAAAATCAAATTAACCAATTAACCAGTTAACCAATTAACCAGTTAACCAGGAATGAATAAGGGATATCTTTGCATAGTCTTACACGGCCATCTTCCTTTCGTGCGCCATCCGGAGCACGAGGATTTTCTGGAAGAGGACTGGCTTTATGAGGCGATCACCGAGACTTACATCCCGCTGATTTTGATGTGTGAGAAATTGCTGCGGGATAAGGTTGATTTCCGCCTGACCATGACTTTGTCTCCTACGCTCATATCCATGCTGGAGGATGACCTTCTGCAGACCAGATACCTCAATCATATTAACAAGCTCATTGAATTGGGGCATAAAGAAGTGGAGAGGACGCGCTGGCAGCCGGAATTCCACCGTTTAGCCAATATGTATATGGTGCGTTTTTACGAGTGCCGGGACCTGTTCCAGCGCTACCGCCGCAATCTCATTACCGCCTTTAAAGGCATCCAGGAGACGGGTAAATTGGAAATAATTACCTGCGGGGCGACTCACGGGTATTTTCCCCTGATGGATGCGGTAAAACCTTCGGTGAGGGCGCAGGTAAAGACAGCAGTGGCCCATTATGCAAATACCTTCGGCTTAAAACCCAGGGGTATATGGCTTCCGGAATGCGGCTATATCCCCGGAGATGACGAGATATTAAAGGAGGCCGGCTTAAAGTATTTTATCAGCGACGCCCACGGCGTATTGCACGGGACCCCGCGGCCCAAATACGGGGTATTCGCCCCGGTATACTGTAAATCCGGCGTGGCATGTTTTGCCAGGGACCTGGAATCTTCAAAGCAGGTCTGGTCTTCTATAGAAGGTTATCCCGGGGATTATTATTACCGGGAATTTTACCGCGATGTCGGTTTTGACCTGGATTACGATTACATCCGTCCTTATATTCATCCCGACGGCATAAGAGTAAATATGGGGATAAAATACTACCGTATTACCGGCAGCGAAAACAAGCAGCCTTATAATGCGGAGGCGGCCAGTGAAAAAGCGGCAGAACATGCCGGTAATTTTATGTTTAACCGCCAGCAACAGGTAGAGTATCTTTATCACCTTATGCAGAAAAAACCCATTATTGTGTCGCCTTATGACGCGGAGCTATTCGGCCACTGGTGGTATGAAGGCCCGCAGTGGCTTGACTTCCTCATCCGTAAGATATATTTTGACCAGGACACAATACGCATGATTAATCCTTCCGATTACCTGCAGGAAAATCCGCGCAACCAGGTAGTTACCCCGTCCCTGTCAAGCTGGGGCTGGAAGGGCTATAGCGAAATGTGGATACAGGGATCTAATGACTGGATTTACCGACACCTGCACGAGGCTTCCGAAAAAATGACGGAGTTAGCCAAAAACTTCCCTGACACCAACGGCCTGCGCAAGAGGGCCCTGAACCAGGCGTTGCGTGAGCTGCTTCTTGCGCAGAGTTCAGACTGGGCTTTTATCATGGGCACAGGCACGCACGTAAGCTATGCAGTAAAACGCACCAAGGACCATCTGCTGAATTTCCTGCGCCTTTACGAAGACATAAAGGCCGATTCCATAGATGAACTATGGCTTGCCGGTATTGAGAGCCGCGATAATTTATTCCCGGATATAGACTACAGGACGCACCAGTAAGAGCGTATGGTAAATAATGTACCCGGACACATCGCTATTATAATGGACGGTAACGGCCGCTGGGCAAAAGAGAGAGGATTGGACCGTACTGCCGGCCACAGGCAGGGGATAAAGAGGGTAAAAGAAATCATTAAAGCTGCGGGAGATCTGGGCGTTAAAGTCGTCACCCTGTTTGCTTTTTCTACGGAAAACTGGCAGCGGCCCAGGAATGAAATAAATATGCTTATGCGCACATTGGCCAGGTTCCTGGGGTCAGAGATTGCTCATCTGCAGAAAAACGATATAAAATTAGCGGTCATCGGCAGGTCAGAGCCGCTTCCCCGGTATATACAGGATAAAATCAGACAGGCGCAGGAGAAAACCATGGACAACAAAGGCCTGGTCCTGGTTTTGGCCTTAAATTACGGCGCCAGGCAGGAAATAGTGGATGCGGCAAAGTGTTTTGCGGCCGCAGTAAGCCAGGGCAGGGCCAGGATTGAAGACCTGGACGCGGAAAAGTTTGCCGGGTATTTTTATACGGCGGGGCTGCCCGATCCGGACCTGCTCATCCGCACCAGCGGCGAGATGCGGTTAAGTAATTTTTTGCTCTGGCAGCTTTCGTATGCCGAGCTTTATTTTCCCAAAAAATACTGGCCTGATTTTACGAAAGAGGACCTGGGAAAGGCGATCCTGGCCTATCAAAAAAGGGAACGCCGTTTCGGGGGGGTATAATGCTAAAGAACAGGATAATCACCTCCGCCATACTTATTATCATCAGCATAACGGCAATATTTTTTGAGCTGCCCAGCGCCCTGATTCTGACCATCCTTATCGTGGCCAGCCTTTATGAATTTTTTACCATGCTCCAGAAAAAAGGCATAGGCACATATAAATATTTCGGCACACTCATGGGAGCGGTGATCCCATTGTCCATAACTTTCCGTTTTGAGCTGACCAAGGGCTGGGAATTGCTTTTTATGGTCCTGGGGTTCCTGTTCCTTATCCTTATGCAGTTTAAACGCAAAAGCAATAGCGGGGCCATCGCGGATATTTCCGCCACCATTTTCGGCATATTCTACATTTCCTGGTTCCTTAGTTTTTTAATTAAAATAAGGTATATGCCCGGGGGCCTGGGGTTATTAGCCGCCTTGTTGCTGATTACAAAATCAGGCGATATAGGCGCATATCTGATAGGAAGCCGTTTCGGCAGGACGCCGTTCATACCCAGGATAAGCCCGAAAAAATCCGTGGAAGGCGCATTCGGTGGCCTGGCATTCAGCATATTGGCGGCGCTGGTAAGCAAGCCGCTTTTAAATCTGTCTTATCCGCATGTTATTTTGATCGGCATAGGTTTAAACGTATTAGCGCAGCTGGGAGACCTGTCAGAGTCTTTGATGAAACGCGACTGCGAAGTGAAAGATTCAGGCAGCGCCCTTCCGGGGATGGGCGGTTTCCTGGACCTGATGGACAGCTTCTTATTCAGTGCGCCCTGCTTTTATTTTTACATGAACATAGTCTTAAAATCTCTGAAAATATAACAGCAGCATGAAACGCATCGCGATATTAGGTTCAACCGGCTCTATAGGCAGGAGCGCTCTGGAGGTGGTAAAGGCTCAAGGCCGGGACTTCCAGGCCGTAGCTTTAAGCACGAATGCCAATATTGAAGTTTTATACCGGCAGATCAAAGCTTTTCAGCCCAAGATCGCCTGTGTGAGCGACGTAAAATCCGGTTTAGTTTTAAAATCAAGGCTTAAAGATGGCAAAGTAAAGATTCTTCTCGGGCAGGATGGGCTGGAGGCTCTGGCAGCAGATAAAGGCATTGACCAGATCCTGCTGGCGATAAGCGGGGCTGCAGCGCTTAAGCCATTGCTGAAAGCAATAGACAGCTCTAAGTCAAT
>JAQTNM010000091.1 GCA_028713875.1 Candidatus Omnitrophota bacterium
TACCCCAGATAATTCAGATGCGAGGCGTCCGGGGAAATATATCTTGATCTACCCTCTCTCTTAAACAGAGACTGGAAATCTCCGGTAAAATCCAGATAAGGGATATTGTATTTATGAGCGAATTCTTTTATAACATTATCCGAAGTATTATAATAAGAAAGCAGTATTAATTTCGCGCCTTTATCACGGCACAATTTTCTTATCCATTCTAACTGATAACTCAAATAATCAACATATCTTTCTTTATAGGCAAGCATATCCTGACTATCCCGCTGTTTATTTCTCCTTACAATGCGATCGAATATTACTTTTAAAAACTTAAAACTTCTTAAATTTTCCAAACGGTATTTAATACTATTAAAAAACGAGGCATCCTGTCCTTCTTTTAGTTCAAAATCGTTATTTCTTCCGGTAAGGAGAATAATGATTTTTGCTTCATGTTTGTTGAAAAATGATTTGAGTTCTTGGGCCTGGCGCTTTGTACTGGCTCCTGGAATACCCAAATTAATGACAGAAAACTTTTGTTCATGGTTATTGAGCGTTAACAATCTTTCCAATTGCGCAGGATAGGTATAGGACATCCCAGTCCCCACGCCAAAGGTGTGAGAATCTCCTACGCAAACTATCCGTATCTCCCCAGGTATGTCCATCTTTGTTCGTCTCTGCCATAATAAATATCTCCCCGAGAGAAACAATGTTAATTCTAGTATAAGAATAGCGGAGATTAGAACAAAGGTAAGGGGTTTTATGTATTCTTTTAACTTTTTCTTCATAAAAAGGAGGGAAAATTAGAATCCCAGAAGGAATTTCTGGAAAAGATTGGTTCGAACTTTATTTTAAGCCCCTCGCATTTACTCGGGGTAAAATATCCTGGAGGATATCAACCCGTTTGTGCTTAAAATGCCTCTTTCGCCACACGCTACGCCGCATTATTTTAAGGTTTCTAGTAAAGAGCTAAAGCCCCCCCTTTTTCCCATTCTGTCAAGGGGATAACCAGACGGTGCGTTTACCCTCCGCGGGAGGGGATGGAAATCCAGGATAGAAGCAATTTTACCACAGATTAGAGACAAAAGAAACCAGAAAAACTGTATGCGGGGGAATAAATCGACGCCTCTTCAAAGAATGTTTGAATTGGCTTTATCTAGATGGTTAAATATCAAATAAGGTTTCTCTTCTTAGCCAAAAAGTAGATGTTGCAACAAGGGCAAATCCTGCTCCAAAGAAAAATTATTTTTGTAAATATTGATCCGGGGTATTTACGGGAAATTATACAAAGAGGGCAAATTCTGTGTATAAAGGAAAGCGCTATTAAACACTTATCAAAAAATTCTTTCGCCATATTCTTGTCCTCTTTGTCATCTTGCAATTCCTAAAGCACCTCTCAATCCAGCCGTTTTTTAAATTCTTTCCAGGGAAAATACCCGCCCGGACATTCTGTCTTTGCCCCCCTAACCTGCCCATGTCCAATGATATTTTTAAGTGGGATTTTGTAATAATCGCGCAAGATATTAACAAGATAAACTAACGAATCAAGCTGTTTCTGAGAAACTTTCTCTTCATTGAAGTTGCCGACTAAGCAAATTCCTATCCCTTTATAATTCATGCCATCAGCCTGACAGTGTGCGCCGTCTTGCTGTTTAATCCAGCGGGGCGAGATCTCAATCTGGCCGTCTTCTTTGCCTTCGGTGCCATTATCTATCACGAAATGATAACCTAAATTTGCCCAGCCTCGGGAACGATGAAACTTATAAAAACGCAAAGCATTGCCTTCCTCTGTCGCGCTGTGATGGATTATAATGTATCTCCACTTATTCGAGCGGTATAAAGGAATTACCGGCCTGATCGGCGCTGCCTTAGGGATTACTAACCGTTGCCCCATCTTTAATTCTCTCGCTTTAGTTAAATTATTTACCCGCATAACATCTTCCATTCTGACATCGTATATTTTGCTTATATGCCAAATTGTTTCTCCCGGACCTACGATATGAAATACGTCCTGCCTTAAAACAGGCAGTGATGATTGCGGATAAATTTCTTTTACGGGGTAACCCGGCACTTCAGGCGTAATTGTAGCGCAAGAGCTTAAAATAACCGGCAATAGTATAACTAACCCTAAAAGGGCTAACTTCTTCATTCTAATTTATAATATCAGATTAAGGATTGCCCCTACCGAAGCTGCCACAAATATCATAATCAAAGCGGCCTTAAGCATATCTTTTACCCCCAGCTCCCGGATTAAAACTACAAAAGTAGCAATACAGGGAAAATATACGGCTAAGATTGTAGAACCGATTACCAGCTGTTTAGTGGTTAAATTAAGCGGCCCGAGCATGCCCACGGCGACATCTTTTCTTAAAAACCCGACTATCAACGCAGAAATAGCTTCTTTGGGAAGCCCCCATAGCCCGGTCAAAACCGGAGTAAAGATATAAGCAAAGAAATCTATTATTCTTAGCATGTAGAGAATATTCACAAAAAGCACTCCCAGGAGCACAAAAGGCAGGGCCTCACTTAAAAAACCGGATAAACGCATCCAAAGTTTCTTAATCACTGCTTGAATCTGAGGTATCCGATAAGGGGGAATTTCAACTAACATCTCGGGGCTTGCGCCTTTTAAAACCCTATTTAATATTAAACCTTTACTCACTAAAAGCACAAAAAGAGTGAAAAATACAACCGCTACGTATTTGCCTCCCCTCTGCCCAACTAATCCCACAATCATGGCAATCTGCGCCATGCAGGGAATAGCAACTGCCATTAAAGTAACGGCGATAAATTTCTCGCGCCTTTCTTCTAATATCCGGGTAGCCAGCGCTCCCGGGACATTGCATCCTAAACCTAAAATAAAGGGGATTATCGCATACCCATGAAGACCCAAGTGATGCATAAAATTATCCATTAAAACCGCTAAACGAGGAAGATAGCCGAAATCTTCCAGAATTCCTAACACAAGATAAAAACTAAAGATATAAGGCAAAACCATACCAACAGGCACAAAAAGACCGGAAGTTAAAAGCCCGAAAGATTGGCCAAAATTTATACTGCCCCCGATTAGATTCCCGATTAAGATATGATACAAAAATGTCCCCTCGCCTAAAAAAACGCTCAATTTCATCATTAAGGGAAGCCATAACTTTGTAAACAAGGGCTCAAATAAATAACCGATTAAACTTTCTCCGATAAAGCGGATTACCCAAAAAGCGCAATATACAACACCTATAGCGATTGGCAGTCCGGTAAGCGGCTTGATGCTTAGATCTTCTAACCTTTCTAACAATGTATGATGGCGGTGTGTTAACTTTTGAACTTCTTCCACGATTTTACCCATCTTTTCCCATCTCTGGCCATCAGAGGAAACAGGCGAGTTTAAAGTTCTTGCTTCGGGCAGGCGGCTGATTAATTCTTTAATACCCTCACCGGTTAAGCCGCAGGTAGAGACAACCGGTACCCCTAGTTGTTCTTCCAATTTCTTAATATCAATATGAATTCCGCGGTGCTTGGTATCATCCCACATATTCAAAGCTACGATTACCGGGATATCTTTCTCCAATAGCTGTAATGTTAAATAAAGATTTCTTTCTAAGTTTGTGGCATCAACAACATTAACAACCAAACCTCCTTCTTGCAACATCCGGCATGCCACGTCTTCAGCCTTACAGGTCGGCTCTAAGGTGTACGTCCCCGGAACGTCTATAATCATTGCTGTTTCATCGCCAAGTTTTATCTTGCCTTGAGTAAACTCTACCGTTGTTCCGGGATAATTAGAAATTATTACTCTTGCCCCGGTAAGCCGGGAAAATATGGCGCTCTTTCCTACGTTAGGATTGCCCATTAATAAAATCTTTTCTATCTTCATCTTTTGACTTCCACCAGGATTCTCTTGGCCATACCAAAACCAATAGCAACCTGCATATTATCTACCTCTACTGTCTGGGGGCCGCGCCAGAAATGAGAGCTCACCTTAGTAATTTTCTTCCCCGGCCGCACGCCGAGACTTTGTAATTTTCTTATGAATCCGTGGCCGCCCTGAATCTCTTTTACTATACCGGTTTCTCCCGGCTGCATTTGAATCAAATCTATGCTCATTTCGCTTATCTCTTTTTTGCCGATATTACTACAAACCCGCCTTTACCAAAGCCTTTCCTGGGCTTCTCAACTGAATTCATCTCATCAGGTAAAATAGATATTGTCTGATAATAAGAAAAGGATCCGAAACCCGTTTCCTTAAGCAAATCCGTCACTTCCTTGACGCTTAAGAATTTTGCCTGCTTATAGAATGCGCTTTTCTTCCTCCGGTAAAATTTACCCAGAAAGCTTTCTTTATCTACTATGCCGATTACTATTCTGCCGTTTTTCTTTAAAACCCGAGCTGCTTCTTCAAGAATTTTTTTAGGGTTTTTTACGAAACATAAAGTGATAATAATCGCTACGTAGCCAAAAGCCTCGTTTAAAAAAGGGGTATCTTCGCCAAAACCCAAGCGGACATTCACGCCTCTGCCTTGAGCAAGCTCAAGCATATTCCGGCAAGGGTCTATCCCCATTGTAATGCCTAAGCTGGCGGCAAACCTGCCTGTACCCACGCCAATTTCTAAACCTCTTTCGTCCTGCGGCAGGGCCTTTTTTATTGCCTCCAGTTCTGACAAAAATGCAAATTGGTGCTTGTCATACCATGCGTCATATTTCTTATAATATTTATCGAAGGCGCCATTCATAAATCCAAATCTCCGAACCAGCCGTCATAAAACCTTTTAAGATGCTCGTATTCCTCTTTAGACATAGTATTTTTCTTGACTTCTTTCTCTCTAAAAGAATACCGGTAATTCGCGCAGTAGCTTCCGATAATATCCTTGGCGTGGTTTATCTTTTTAAGCATTTCCTCGCAGTGTTTCTTATCTTTATCCTTGCATCTATCAGGATGATATTTAAGGGCTAAACGCCTAAAGGCCTCTTTAACCTCTTCTATGCCTGCTTCTTCGCCTAACCCTAAAATCTTTCTTGCTTCATCAATCTGCTTAAAATTCGTCATATCATAATCCTATTTTTATTTCCGGGTAAATGTTGACTTTACATGTAATAAAATTTAATATAAAGCAATTCTTTACGGCAAGCTCTATAAGCTCTTTCGCTTCCCCGGTCTGGATGTCTGAAGCAACTGTTATCTGAGGCCGGATTTTAATTTCAGTAAACATAAGCCTATCTTCAACTTTTTCGATAACGCCCTCAGCCTCACTTTCATAACCCAAGAATTCAAAGCCGCTTTTTTTAGCAGAATCTGCAAAGGCATCCTTTATGAAACCCTCTACTGAAGCTACAAATAGCTCCTGCGGTGTCCGCATACCTTCGTGTTTTTTAGATTCCGGGGGTGCGGCTATTTCAATGGTTTGCCTGCCAAGTGAACATAGGAACGCTTTCTTTTCTTCGTCCCAAGTTACAACTGTTTTATGGGTGAATCTTTTATTGTCCTTTGTTATACCTTCCATTTTCCGCCCCCTTCTCTTTACGCGCAATAATAAATACGGTCTCGTGCATATATTAGACTTTCTATTTTGTTCTATTGTTTTTTACAAACAATAACGGAAAAACTATATCGCTTACGCAGCAAGGGAGCCAGACCGCTAAAAATAAAAATATAAAAATAGCAACATATGAAAACCAGCTTAAAATTGCTATCTTTGCCATAATCATATGAAATAAAGACGCCCAGGTGCTTAACAATACATGGCCGGCATGGGGGAATTTTGTTCTTGGTTTAAAATAGGCAATAACTATGCCTAAAATAGCCAAAGGATTAACCAGCCACCATTTTTCAATGAAGCCAAGGTGTATTCCTCTGTTAGGCATACCCAGCATGGATTCGGCCACATAAGGGATCAGTGAATCGCTTATGGTAGCGATCCCTACGGAGCCAAAATAGCCTATTATAATTAAAGCCCAGAAATTACATTTTCCTTTTATGCAATTTACGCCTATGCTGGGGCAGGTATGAAGTTTATACATTGCCGCGGTAACTAGCGCGCTTAAAAAAACATGCAGAGGATGAAGCACGTAAAAGATATTATACGAAACCTTATAAGGCAATTTTAACGAAAACGCCATAATAGCTATTCCCGTGAGTGCGCCAAATATCGTAAAAGGCGCGTGCCTCTTTAGTTCCTTTAAAATCTGCCCTGCCATTTTATTAAACCTCTATTTCCTGCCCTGCTTTAATAGGCGCAAAATTACTTCCATAGTGTTTCTTAAAAATATCTTCCGCTGCCTCTCCGGAACAATGCATAGGCCCGGCTTTTATTATCCCCATTTTCTTAAAATTCTCGACTACTATCTCTATTGCCTGTTTATCTGATTCCATAAGGTGAAACCCGCCTAATACGAAATAAACCGGTTCATTGCGAAATTTTGTTCTTGCCTTCTCTACCATTTTTAAGATCCCGGGATGGGCGCATCCTGTAATTACAGTAAGGCCATTTTTTGCTTTTAATACAACTGCCTGTTCAGGCATGTATTTAC
>JAQTNM010000092.1 GCA_028713875.1 Candidatus Omnitrophota bacterium
AAGCTGGGTAAATTATTTACCAATTATGTAGGCGCTCATCCTCTGGCAGGCTCTGAAAAAAGAAGCGCAGCTAATGCCCGGGCCGGACTATTTAAAGATTCGCTTTGCATAATCACTCCGGTTAAGGCTACCAACCGGACGGCTTTAAAAAAAGTCGTGGAATTCTGGCGCAGGCTTGAAGCAAAAACCATTCTTTTGTCGCCTTCTGAACACGACCGTATTTTAGCGTTTGTCAGTCATCTCCCGCATGCAATAGCTTTTTCACTGATCGATTGCATACCCGCGGGTTATTTAAGATTTGCCTCCGGCGGGCTAAAGGACACTACGCGCATTGCCGCTTCAGACAGCGTAATCTGGGAAGATATATTTTTGAGCAATCAGCAAAATATTTTAAAAACAATAAGGTCTTTTGAGTCTAATCTCTCGGTTTTGAAATCAGCACTCAAAGCAAAAAGCAAGAGCAGATTACATAAAATTTTAAAACTGGCAAAGGCCAAAAGAGAATCTCTGCGATGATCATTGCAATCGACGGACCAGCCGGAGCGGGAAAGAGTACCATTGCCAGGATGACAGCCCAGAAACTGGGCTTTCTTTATATTGATACCGGGGCGATATACCGCGCCCTGACCTTAAAGGTCCTGGAGAATAAAATAGATATCAACGATACCGCCAGCATAGTGGCTACCGCCGCAAGCACCGCGATTAACCTGGTAAACAACCCGGACGGTTCATTAAAGGTGCTTTTAGACGGCATTGATGTCTCCCAGGCAATAAGGCAACCCAGGATAACCCGTTTTGTTTCGGACATCGCCAAAATACAAAAAGTCAGGGAGGTCCTTATAAAACTACAGCGCGAGCTTGGGCTGCAGCGCGACAGCGTATTGGACGGCCGGGATATCGGGACGGTTGTTTTTCCGGACGCGGATAAAAAGTTTTACCTGGATGCCAGGTTTGAAGAGCGGGTTATGCGCAGGTATAAGGAATTAAAAGCTTTGGGTGAAAACGTTACTTACGAGGATATAGCAAAGGATTTGCGTAATCGTGATACCATTGATTCAACGCGGCAGTGCGCGCCGCTTAAGAAAGCGGATGACGCCGCCTATGTAGATACTACGGAAATGAGCATAGAGGCAGTGGTGGAGGCGGTATTAAAGAAAATAAGAAAGACAGGTTAATGCCATAAATGGACAAGTCATTAATCCGTAATTTCAGCATAATCGCCCATATCGACCACGGTAAATCCACCCTGGCCGACAGGATTCTGGAGGTAACCGGAGCAGTGGATAGGAGACATAAGGGTCAGCAACTGCTCGACGATATGGACCTGGAAAAAGAGAGGGGCATCACCATAAAGGCATCTATGGTAAGACTCTTCTATAGGTCCCAAAAGACGGGTGAAAACTATATCCTCAACCTCATTGATACGCCGGGCCATGTGGATTTTACCTATGAAGTATCCAAGTCTCTTGCTGCCTGCGAGGGCGCCCTGCTGGTAGTTGACGCGGGCCAGGGCATAGAAGCGCAGACCGTAGCAAATTATTACCTGGCCAGGGATAATAAATTGAAGGTCATACCTGTGATTAATAAAATAGACCTTACTTCGGCGGATGTGGAAGGAACCAGGCGGCAGATCATTGATGTGCTGGGGTTTAAAGAAGAAGAGATCATCTTGGCTTCCGCCAAGGAAGGCACGGGTGTTGAAGAGATACTGGAAAGGATAACACAGGCTATCCCTGCTCCTTCGGGAAATCCGGATCTTCCCCTGAAGGCCCTGGTATTTGATTGCCGTTTTGATGTTTTTAAAGGCGTAGTCATTTTCGTAAGAGTAGTAGACGGCATAATAGATAATAAGACCCAGATCAAGCTGATGCATTCCGGAAAGGTCTGTAAGATTGAAGAATTAGGCGTATTCCAGAATTTAAAATATACCCAGGCTAATTCTTTGGCCTGCGGAGAGGTAGGTTATTTTACCGCCAATATACGCGACCCCCGTGAGATCCTTATCGGTGATACCATAGCCGATATGAGGAATCCCTGCGCAGAGGCCCTGCCGGGTTTCCGTAAATTAAAGCCGCTGGTATTCTGCGGCATATACCCGGTCAATCCGGCGGACTTTGCGAATTTGCGCGATGCGATAGATAAACTTAAGCTTTCCGACGCTTCATTTGTATTTGAGCCGGAGAATTCACAGTCTTTCGGAACGGGCTTTCGCTGCGGGTTCCTGGGGCTTTTGCATATGGAGATAGTCCAGGAGCGCCTGGAGCGGGAGTATGATTTGAATTTGATATTGACCGTGCCCAACGTAGTTTACAGGATCAGGACGACGCAGGGAGAGCTTATAGAAGTGGACACCCCGGCTAAGTTCCCTGCTCCGCAGGATATCGAAGAAGCGCAGGAGCCTTTCGTCAGCTTGCTGATGATCATACCGGTAGATACGATTGAATCAGTCTGCGATTTTGCCAAATCGAGAAGAGGCGTCTTTAACTCAAACGAATACCTCACTGAAAAAAGGGTGAAGCTTATTTTTGATATGCCGCTTTCGGAGATTATCGTTGATTTCTACGACCGCATCAAGTCTCTGACGCGCGGCTACGGCTCTCTTGATTACGAATTCAAGGATTACCTTCCTACCAAGCTGGTGAAACTGGACGTAATGCTCAATGGCATGGTATGCGATGCTATTTCTTCGCTGATGTATAAAGACAAGGCAGGCACAAAGGCGCATGCCCTGGTCTCTAAACTGAAAGAATTAATACCCCGCCAGCTATTTGAGGTAAGTATCCAGGCGGCAATAGGCAGCCAAGTCATCGCCTCAGAAAAAATAAGGCCGGTAGGCAAACACGTTACTGCCAAGTGTTACGGCGGAGATATTACCCGTAAACGCAAGCTCTGGGAAGGGCAGAAAAAAGGTAAAAAGAGACTGAAGAACTTCGGCAAGGTTGAGATTCCCCAGGAGGCATTTCTGGAGGTGCTTAAAATATGAGTATCCGAAAATCCGCTTTAAGGGGAGTTAAAAAACGTTCAGCCCTGCGCGAATGGATAGAGTCGATCGTAGTTGCTTTTATCCTGGCTATGTTTATACGCGCGTTCCTGGTGCAGGCATTTAAAATACCTACCGGCTCGATGCGGCCGACGCTGGTTGAAGGAGACCTCATTTTAGTGAACAAATTGATTTACGGAGCAAAGATACCTTTCACCGGTCTGAGACTGCCGGCGCTGCAACAGCCAAAAAGAGGGGACGTTATCGTATTCATTTACCCGCAGGATACCAAGAAGGATTTCATCAAAAGGCTCATAGCCACAGAGGGCCAGACCGTGGAAATCAAGAACGGCACCATTTACGTTGACAATAAGCCCCTGCTGGATCAACTGTTTAGCCAGAGATACTATTATAACCGCGGAGAGTTCGGCGCAGAAGATGAGAAGATCGTTGTGCCCAAGGACAGTTTTTTTGTCATGGGCGACAATTCCGCATCCTCCCAGGATAGCCGTTACTGGGGTTTCGTGCCCAAAAAGAATCTTCTGGGTAAAGCCATATTGATCTACTGGCCGCCGCAGCGCATAAGGATAATACATTGAACTTCGCCAATAAGATCTCCACTTTCCGGATATTAAGCGTACCTTTTTTCATCGCCAGCCTGGTATATTATTCTCCGGAGCGGGATTACCTGCGGACAGCGGCGCTGCTCATCTTTCTGCTTGGTGTTATTTCGGACGCCGTAGACGGTTATATCGCCAGGAAATCAAAACAGCAGTCCAAGGCCGGCCTGGTCCTTGACCCTTTAGGCGATAAGCTTTTATTGATGAGCGCATTTATCTGCCTGTCTTTCGTAGGCGGTTTTAGCCTGAAGTTTCCCCTCTGGGTCACCTTGATAGTTATCAGCCGGGACATGATAATATTGCTCGGGACGCTGGTAATCTATATGGTCAAACAGCATATTGATATCCATCCCACGAGGTGGGGGAAATTAACCACTACTTTTCAGATGCTGGCGGTTATTGCAGTGTTATTACAATTCCGCCTGGCATACATTTTCTGGTGGCTGGCTGTATTTTTTACTCTCGTTTCCGGGACAGATTACGTAATGCGCGGGTTTAAAACTCTATATGCGACAGATAATAACCGCCTCCATAATTAGCTACCTGATCGGCTCGATACCTACCGCTTACATTTTTGGCCGGGTCTTAAAAGGCATTGATATACGCAAATTCGGCTCAGGCAATGTAGGGGCCACAAATGCTTTGCGCGTATTGGGCAGGTGGCCGGCAATTGCGGTATTGGCCCTGGACATCTTAAAGGGTTTTCTGCCGGTCCTATTTTTAGGAAATTTCTTTGTCCAGAGGATCAATTATCTGCCGCAGGAGACAGTCCGTCTTGTTGTCGGCTTAAGCTGTATTGCCGGACACAGCTGGAGCCTGTTCTTACGATTCAAGGGCGGCAAGGGTATTGCAACGACTTTAGGCGTACTATTGGCTTTGGCAATTAAGGTGCCGGGATTAAATATAGTACTGGCTTTGCTGGTTTTAAGCTGGTTTTTGATTTTTGCGTTTACCAGGATCGTCTCACTGGCATCTATTGTATCCGCGGTTTTGCTGCCGGTATATATGCTCGTATTCCGCCAGACCTTCACTTTGATATTCTCCAGTTTCATCCTCTGTGCCTTCGCCATCATTCGTCATCGCTCTAACCTGCGCAGATTATGGCAGGGGAAAGAGCACCGCATAAAGTTTTAACCGCTATGCATCACATCGCTGACCCTAAAATAAAAAGAAAACGTTTTCCGGCCAAGCCCTTAGCGGCTTGAAAATATCCTGATTCAGGTGCTATACTTAAACCAAGGTTAATACCGCGGTAACTTAAACTGGTCCTCAAACAAAAAGAGGATAAGATGTCGGAGGATTTCCAAGATAGAAGAAGTTTTATGCGTCTGGCCAGAGTTCTGGACGTCAAAGTCGTTGATCTTGACGCCAATAAGGAAGCTAAAGGGCAAACGCACGACATAAGCGCAGACGGCATCGGTTTCATTACCGATATGTCTTTGGATAGAGATACTAATTTGGAATTATGGCTTTATATCCCCGATAACGCTGAGCCCTTATACACAAAAGGAAAGGTGGTTTGGGCGAAGATGGTTGATTCTAATGCATACCGCGTGGGGGTTAGATTAAATAAAGTTGATTTCGCAGGTATATCGCGGATATTGAGAACTATTGCCTAGGATTTCCCCACCAGCCCTGCCTGATTAGGCAGAAGAAAGACAGCGGGGATATTGCCGGGTTGCCACGGAGAAAAAAAGGATATTTTTAAATGCGGCAACCCGGATTTTTTAAAATTCCGGATTAAGGAAGGAAGAGCGTAAATGCGCAACCTCGTTTTTAAAAACCTGACTTCACAGGCCAAAAAAAGAAAGATAATTTCCAGCCTTGAGACTACGGATAGAGAGGGTCTGCACAGTGTCATCCGCAGGCATTTTATCGGCGTGGTAAAGGAAATTAAAGGCGATAATTTTCCCCAGGGTTCGCCTTCGGTTTATATTTTGAAAGAACACAACAATAAAGAACAAAGGGGAAGATTTTTATGCAGGGTTAAAGGCCGCATATATCTGAACGCTAACGGCCGCAGGTTTATTGTTTTTTTCATGCATTCCCTAAAGATAACCCTTTGCGCTGCATCTCAGGGGCTAAGCGGTTCTCGGGATGGTTAATAGTCATAACCTATTGATATTCAATAACTTTAGTTCCTAAAAAATAACAAAAAACAGCGCCTCCGTCTTATTCCCGAGACAGTTTTTAAAAGAAGAGGATAAGAATATATTAAGCCGGGCTGATAAATCAGCCCGGCTTTTGTTTTAATTGTTTAATCTAAGCTAAGCCCGCCAGTGATTTAAAAACCCGCTTTCGGTTTTAGCCAGGCAATAATCCGGCGTTATAAAAAAATTTATAGATTTCTATTGACATATGGTAAGAAAAATATAAAATATAAATAAATATGCTTAAGAAAAACAATCTTTGGGTTGCGTTATTTTTCCTCCTTTTTTTAAAAGCCCCCGTTTTCTCCGCAGACTTCAGCGCAGAATATCTTTCTCAAATAGGAATAGAGTATTTCCGTGCCGGAAGATATACCGATGCCCTGGATGAATTTCAAAAGGCATTGATGGTCGATCCCGGTAATAAGGCGGCAAAGGATTACATCGGTTTTATTTTTCAAAAGGAAGTCGGATCTGCTAAAGCTGTAGCCGGCGCTGCGGCATTAAAATCTCCGGCAAGACAAATCCCTCCAGAATCAGAACAAGAGATCAAACCCAGCCGCGAAGAAATCATTTCACAGACATTCGCTGACCTTAATAAAGAACCTTCCGGAGAAAGACTAAAAACCCGCCCTATTAATATCGCGGGTATGAGCGTAACCGGAGACATGCAACTTGGTATCGGGG
>JAQTNM010000093.1 GCA_028713875.1 Candidatus Omnitrophota bacterium
AAGAAACCCGGCGAGAACCCGTCTGCGGACACGGCCATACTTTTTGGCAGACCCGGGACCGGGGTTAAAAAAATACTCGTGGGCATAGATATAGAAGCCCCGGAACTGCTTTTGGCCGACAGGCTCAGGCAGAGACAGGGCCTGGATCTGGTTATCTCGCACCATCCGGAAGGCCCCGCCTATGCCGCGCTTTATCAGGTGATGCAGCTGCAGGTAGATATATTACAGGAGTTAGGCGTGCCTTTGAAGGTGGCGCAGGAATTGATGGATCAAAGAAAGAGGGAAGTGGAACGCAGGATTTTGCCGCAGAACCATATGCGGCCGGTGGATGCCGCCAGGTTATTGGGAATGCCGTTTATGTGCATACATACGCCGGCGGATAACCACGCTTATAGTTTTATCAAAGCGCTGTTAAAAAAGAGCAAGCCGACAAGAGTGCAGGACATTATTGATATATTGATGGGGTTGCCGGAATACAAAGACGCCAGGCGTAACTCCTGCGGCCCGCAGATCGTGCTTGGTTCTCCCAGGCGTCCGGCAGGAGAGATTTCGGTGGAGATGACCGGGGGCACAGAGGGGCCGAAAGAAATATTTGATAAGATGTATAAAGCCGGGGTAAGGACCCTGGTATGCATGCATTTAAGCGACGAGCATTTTAAGAAAGTCAAAGATGCCAACCTAAATGTGGTCATTGCCGGCCACATATCTTCTGATACATTAGGGCTCAATCTTCTATTGGACAGGGTGGAAAAAGAAGAGAAACTTCAGTTTATTGATTGTTCCGGATTCCGCAGGATCAGGCGAAATTAAAACCGATAAATAAAAAATGACAGGCCGTATACCGGATAATATCCTGGATGATATTTTAAGCCGCGTTAATATCGTGGAGGTCATTGCCGCCTGTATCCCCCTTAAGCGCGCAGGCAGGAATTTTAAGGCGACCTGCCCCTTTCACCATGAAAAAACCCCTTCTTTTATGGTTTCGCCTGACCGTCAGATCTATCACTGTTTTGGCTGCGGAGCGGGAGGAAACGCTTTTAATTTCCTGATGCAGTACGAAAGGCTGGAATTCCTGGAAGCGGTAAAAATGCTGGCAAAGAAGGCGGGGGTGGTCTTACCGGAAAACCAGAGCCATGACAGCCGGCAGTCAAGCCTTATTGAGCAGCTTTATAAAATAAATGAAATGGCGGTTTCATTCTATGAACGGAACTTAAATCCGCCTGCGCGGAATTATTTATTAAAGCGGGGCATTGCCGAACCCACCATAAAGTTATTCAGATTGGGATGCGCTTCCGAGAAATGGGAGGCTTTATTCAGCCATTCCCGGGCAAAAAATATAAATATATCATTGCTGGAAAAGGCCGGGCTAATCCTGCCCAGGGATGGCGGAGGATACTATGATCGTTTCCGCAAGCGGATAATTTTCCCCATATTTGACGTAAAATCCAGGCCGATAGCTTTCGGCGCAAGGATATGGGAGTCAGGAGAGGCCAATTCGTCAAAATATATCAATTCTCCGGAGACGCCTATATATACTAAAGGGAATAATCTCTATGGCCTTAATTTTACCAAAGACGCCATACGCCAGAATGATTTTGCGGTTATCGTAGAAGGTTATCTGGACCTTATTATCCCCTATCAGGCCGGACTGCATAACATCGTGGCCTCTCTGGGGACAGCATTGACTCTTGAGCAAGCGCGGCTTTTAAAGAGATACACGCATAACGTAGTTATGATTTATGACCCGGACGCCGCAGGGCAGATGGCTACCCTGCGGACCCTGGATATATTCATTGAAGAAGGCATGGATGTCAGGATAGTATCGTTGCCTCAAGGCTATGACCCGGATTCGTATGTGCATAAAAACGGCATTGCCGCGTTAAACGAAAGGATAGGATCCGCCCAGAACCTGTTTGATTATCAGCTCAAGGTTTTTAAATCCAGGCATAACATCAAGGAGCCCGAAGGCAAAAGAAAGATCGCCTCCGAGATGCTGCCCACCATTAAAAAAATAAAAGACAGCATATTAAGAGGCGAGTATATCAGGAAACTTGCGGAGGAGCTGAATATCGCCGAGCACTACGTATTGGACGAATTCAATAAAATAAAAGAAGCTAAGGCTTATCCCGGTGCGCAAGCGCCGGCACTTAAGAAAAAAACAGACATAAACCCTACGGAAAAATTGCTGATTAAATTGATGCTTGAGGAGAACCACCTGATTGAGCGTATCCGCCAGTGCTTGAGCCCGGCGGATTTTCAGGACGAAAGGACCTGCAAGATCGTCTCGGTGATCTTTGACGTTCTTGAGCAGGGTAAAAATATCGAGACCCATAAGTTGATAAACAGCCTGCGGGAAGAAGGCAATCTGGACTTTATCTATGAATCCGCCTTTATGCCTGAATTATCCCTTGAAGAGAAAGACAGGATAATCGAAGATTGCATTCGGCGCTTAAAAGTGGAACGGGTAAAGACAAAACGCAGGCTCCTGCATGACCAGATAAAGACGGCGCAGCATTTAGGCGACGAGGAAAGTCTGAGCAGGTTAATGGAAGAATTTCACCATCTCATAAAAAGCGAAGGGGATAAATAATGAAGAAGAAAGAATATTTAAAAAAAGACCTGGAAAGGATAATCGCGCTGGGCAGGCAAAAAGGATTTCTTACCTACGATGAGGTTAACGATTTGTTGCCGGAAGACCTGTCCTCTTCCGCAGAAATAGATAAAATCTTTGAGCTTTTGGGGAATGAGGATATCCAGCTTGTAGAGAACCAGGAAGAGGCTTCGGCAGAAAAGCATGCGCAGGCCGTAATCAAAGAGGATATCTTAAGCGAACAGGCCAAAGCAGAAGAAAGGTTTCTGCCGCTGGATGATCCGGTAAAGATGTACCTTAAGCAGATGGGTTCAATTTCCCTGCTTTCGCGCGAGAATGAAATAGACCTGGCCAAGAAGATAGAGGAATCCGACGAAAGGTTCAAAAAAGCGGCGCTGGCCACCAGATTTGCCCGCAATGAAATATTGTTAGTGGCGGACCAGATTATGGAAGGCACGCTTAACCTTGACGAGGTAGTCAAAGAAGACATCAAGGCTAACCGGGTTGCCGTGGTCAGAAGGATAAAGCGGGTGGCCGAGCGCATTCGCAAGACGCGCAGTGAATCCAAAACTCTGGGATTGCTGCTTGAGTTTAATTTTACCACCTCCGTAGTCGAGGCCATCGTAGCCAGGCTCAATGCGCTGCTGAGGGAACTGGATTACATCAGCCGGAAGTCAAAACCTAACCGTATCAGGAAGCGCCAGATCATCAATGTAATAGGCGAGCATTATTCCAGGATAAAAGAGCAGATGAAGCTCATCCGTTTGGCCCACCTTAAATTCAACCGCACCAAAAAACGTCTGGTGGAGGCGAATTTAAGGCTGGTGGTCAGTATTGCAAAGAAATATACCAACCGCGGTCTGTCTTTTCTTGACCTGATCCAGGAGGGTAATATCGGCCTTATGCGCGCGGTGGAAAAATTCGAATATAAAAGAGGATATAAATTTTCTACTTATGCTACCTGGTGGATAAGGCAGGCCATAACCCGCTCTATCGCTGACCAGGCGCGCACTATCAGGATCCCGGTGCATATGACCGAGACCATAAATAAGATAATCCGTTATTCGCGGATATTTGTCCAGGAGCACGGAAGAGAGCCTTTGCCTGAAGAGATCGCCCATAAGATGAAGCTCCCCCAGGATAAAGTCAAGTCTATATTGAAGATAGCGCAGGAGCCGATCTCGCTGCAGATGCCCATAGGAGACGAGGGGGATACGCATTTCGGTGACTTTATTCAGGACAAAAAAGCAGTTTCTCCCGCTAACGCCACAGTCAGGGCCATGCTTAAAGAAGAGATGAACGGGGCCTTGGACACGCTTACGGAACGGGAGAAGAAAATATTGATCTTGCGTTTCGGTGTCAATGACGGCTGTCCGCGCACCCTTGAGGAAGTGGGAAGCGTTTTTAAGGTAACCCGCGAAAGGGTGCGCCAGATCGAAGCGAAGGCCTTAAAGAAACTGCGGCATCCTACCCGCTCCAGAAGGCTGCGTACATTCCTGGATATGACCATTGCGCATCAAAGAGACTAACCGTATTTTAATACCTCATCCGGAAAAACAATAAACCTTGCCGTTACCCCGCCTCTCAAGCCCTATAAACCGCTCAAAAATAGCGAAACTTTCCGTCTTTCGCAGCATCTAAATATATGTAAGGAGAACAGGGAGGGCAGAAGAATGTTAGGGACGGAAAAGAAAAAAACAAACGAGGCGATATGCGGCATGGAGCATATGTGCAGGGACCTCTTCAATGAATGGCTGCAAGACCTGACGGTTGATGAAAAACAGGTCTGGCTTTGGAATTCCTTGGTAGAAATGCAGAAGGTTAAGCAAAGAAGAAGCTGCCAGGGATAAAGTATAGGGCAAAGCCATAAAACAGCGCGGAATAGCGGTCCGGATGCTTCATAGAGTTAACCTGTCCGCGGGTATTTCTTTTTTATTTTTCCGGGGGGAGAGCCAATTATACCTGCTTTTTAGTAATCCCAATCAGATTTATAATTTTCCTTGCTAAATTCGTTTTAAAATAGTATTATATAGTATTAAACTTTTTTGAGGTGATTCCAGGGCCCATAGCTCAGCTGGTCAGAGCAGGTGACTCATAATCACTTGGTCCGGGGTTCGAATCCCTGTGGGCCCAGTTGACGTAAGGGCGCATGGCTCAGTTGGTTAGAGCGCCACATTCACATTGTGGAGGTCGAAGGTTCAAGTCCTTCTGCGCCCACCATGGATAAAAACGCATGCCTGACTTAAAATCGCAGATAAGCAGTCTGATAAAATTACAGAAGATCGACACGGAAATCTATGCGTTAAAATCCGAAAAAGAAGCTAAGCCAGCGCAAATCCAGGGCCTGGACGCTGCTTTTGATGAAAAGAAGCAATCCCTGGCAGTTTTGGATAAAGAAATTTTAGACCTGCAAAAGCTTAAAAAAGATAAAGAGCTGGAGTTGGCCTCCAAGGAAGAGGGGGCTAAGAAATTGCAGAGCCAGCTTTACCAGCTCAAGACCAATAAGGAATACCAGGCCATGCTGCAGCAGATAAACGATACCAAGGCAGACGCCTCGGTTATCGAAGACAAGATACTGGAATTGATGGATCAGATAGATAGCCTTAAGACTGGCGTCGATAAAGAGAAGCTGGTCTTGCAGCAGGAAGAAAAGGCCCTGGGCGTTGAGAAGGGCAAAATCCAGGACAGGGTAAAGGAGATCGACGACCGGCTGAGCCAGCTCGAAGCCCAGAAGAAACAGGTCATACCGGAAATTGACACTAAGATATTGCCGCAATACGAGCGGATACTGAAAAGCCGCGACGGTTTGGCCATCGTGCAGGTAAAAGATAATTCCTGCGGCGGATGCAACATGCATGTGCCGCCCCAGGTCATCAACCTGATCAGGATGTATGAACGCATCATTACCTGCGAAGTATGCAACCGTATGCTCTATATAGGTGAAGATGAGGCAGTTTGAGATATATATTGATGGGGCGTCGAAAGGCAATCCGGGACATGCCGGCATAGGGGTGATCATCTGCCAAGACGGGCAGGTCTTAAGGAATATCTCAAGCTATATCGGTAAAGCCACCAATAACGTTGCCGAATACACGGCATTGATATATGCCTTGCAGGAGGCTTTGGTTCTTAAGGCAGAAAGCGTCAATATTAATACTGACAGCCAGCTTCTTTACCGGCAGATGCGCAGGGATTATAAAGTAAGACACCCCCTGATATTCAGCCTGTATACCCAGGCCCGGCATCTTGCTTCTGCTTTTAAGGGATTTAATATAAAACAGATCCCCCGGGAGGATAACCGCGGGGCAGATAAGCTGGCAACCCGGGCTGTGAAACAGGCTTTGAAAAAAACAGCCCCGGTGGGCTATTTGATATAGCGCAGGCAGGGCGTGGCTGCTCCGTCTTTTCTAGGCGGAGAGGAAAGTCCGAGCTCCAGAGGGCAACGTAGCGGGTAATACCCGCCCTCCGAAATTCATTTTGGAGAGGAATCCGGCACATTGCGTGACGGACCCGCCAAGAATCTTGGCGGGAGAGCTACAGAGACGAGCCCCATAGAAGACGTAGGCACCCGGCGCTTATGTGGTATCGCGCCGGTGCCCGCTTTCTGCGGGGGTGAAACGCAGCAATCTCTACGTGGAGCAAGGCCGAATAGGGAACGAGGAATAGCCCGTTCCGTTATAAAGTTCCGGGTAGGCTGCTTGACCCCGGCGGTGACGCCGGGGCTCAGAGAAATAGCCACTAAAGACGCGGATAATCGCATCGATAACAGAACTCGGCTTACTCTGCCTGC
>JAQTNM010000094.1 GCA_028713875.1 Candidatus Omnitrophota bacterium
AGCCACTGCGGTCCTGCGGTAAAAATGGCAGTAGGTTTTGATACGCGCTTCTTATCCGAAAATTATGCCCGCCTGGTAAGCGATGTATTGGCAGAGAACGGCATAGATGTATTTCTTTCCGACCGGGCCATTCCCACTCCGATGCTCAGCTTTGCAGTGCGGCATAGAAAACTTACTTCAGGGGTAATGATTACCGCCAGCCATAACCCCGGCGCCTATAACGGCATCAAGATCAAGACTGCATCCGGCGGCGCGGCAGGCGTAGAGGTAACTGAGGAGGTGGAGA
This sequence comes from Candidatus Omnitrophota bacterium, assembly GCA_028713875.1. Taxonomy (GTDB): domain Bacteria; phylum Omnitrophota; class Gorgyraeia; order Gygaellales; family Profunditerraquicolaceae; genus JAQTNM01. The sequence goes on from JAQTNM010000094.1 coordinate 287, forward strand.
GATTACTGGCCGGACCCCAAAGCCCAAGACCGGCCCAGGCAACGGTGACCACTCTGGACTTAAGCCGGGATTACGTAAAGTTTTTACGTTCTTATATAGACTTTAAAAAAATAAAGAACGCGAAATTCCGCGTCCTGGTTGACGTTATGCACGGCAGCGGAAACGGCTTTATTGCCGAGGTTCTGAAAGGCTCCAGTATTAAGCTGGAGTTTGTGCGGCGCGAAAGAAACCCCTGGTTTGGGGGACTGCAGCCTGAGCCGGTGGTAGAAAATCTAAAGGGCACCATGGAAAGGATGCGCAAGGAGAAATTTGACCTGTGCCTGGTCCTGGACGGCGACGCGGACAGGATAGCGGCCATTGCCCCCGGAGGAGATTTTGTTTCTCCGCAGAAGATACTGGGACTGCTTACCCTGCACCTTTTTGAAGACAGAAAAATGCGCGGGGGAGTGGTCAAGACGATAGTCGGCACAAACCTCCTGGATAATCTGACGCGCTCTCTAGGGTTGAAGTTATATGAAACCCCGGTAGGTTTCAAGTATATTTCTTCGCTTATGGATACCGAGGATATCCTGGTCGGGGGGGAGGAGGCCGGCGGAATCGGTTTTAAGAATTATATTCCTGAAAGAGACGGGACCCTGGCCGGGCTCCTGCTGCTTGAGATGATGGCCTGGCGCAGGAAAAACATGTTTAAGATCTTAAACGATATGGAAAAGAAGTTCGGCAGGTATTATTACCTTAGAGATGACCTGAAGGTGAAGAACCCCGGCGTGGATATCGCTCCTTTTAAAGCCGTCAAAAATATCCTGGGCAAGGAAGTTTTAAAAATAAAGGATTATGACGGCGTAAAATTGATCTGCAGCGACGGAAGCTGGCTGATGTTCCGTGCCTCAGGCACAGAGCCGATCATGCGCGTATACGCGGAATCAAAAAGCCTGGGTAAAACCAAAAAATTGCTGGCCCTGGGTAAAGACATGGTTTTAGATTTAGAAAAACAAAAGGGATAACTTATGATGCATAGATACCCGCTTTATTCCACATTCAGAGGCATATGCGCTGCGGTGATCATGATTTTGTTCAGGCTCAAGGCGGCGGGACAGGAGAATATACCTAAGAGAGGCGGTTTCTTGATCGCCAGTAACCATGTAAGTTATCTTGACCCGGTGGCAGTGGGAGTAGCCTGCCCGCGCCCCCTGAATTATATGGCCAGGCACGACCTTTTTAAAAATGCGGCATCTTCCTTCATATTAAGACATTCGCGCGCCTTTCCGGTAAAAAGGAAATCCGCGGATTTAGGGGCTTTGAAAGAGGCATTGCGCCGTTTGAAAAACGGGGACGGGCTCCTGGTATTTCCGGAAGGCTCCCGTCAGGAAAATATCCATCTTTCCGAAGCCGAAGCAGGAGTAGGGTTCCTGGCGGCAAAGGCAGGCGTGCCGGTCGTCCCCGCGTTTGTCAGCGGCACAGATCGCGCCCTGTCGCGCGACGCTAAATTTATTAAATTGGCAACCGAGATCCGCGTGCGTTTCGGCAAGCAAATTCACATAGAAGGGAGGATGCCTTATCAGGATATTGCCCAAATAATAATGGATAGCATCAGGCATCTTTCATGTTAAAGATCAAATTAGCCAGGCACATCGGTTTCTGTTCCGGGGTCAGGCGCGCGATAAAAATAGCGCAAGATACGCTTTCTAAAAGTAAACGCGAAGTTTATTCGCTAGGGGCCATCATCCACAACCCCGAAGTCATAAAGGGGCTGCAAAAAAAAGGCCTGCGCATTGCCGGTTCTCTTAACGACATAAAGGCCGATTCCTGCGTAATACTGCCTTCACACGGCAGCCCGCGCCGCATCCTCGCCGCAGCCAAAAAGAAAAAGCTTAAACTTATAGACGTTACCTGTCCTTATGTTTCTTCGGTGCACAAGATATGCAGTAATTTACATAAGCGGGGTTTAAAACCGGTTATTATCGGAGACAGGCAGCACCCGGAGATAAAGGCGCTTATGGATCTGGTGCCCGACGCCCGCCTGATCAGCAGAATCGACGAGGTGCCGCAGGATAAATTTTCCTATCAAAAGATAGGCATCATTTCCCAGACTACGCAGTCGCGGGAAGCTTTCCTTGATATCGTAAGCAGCATCTTGCGTAAAAATCCCTTGGTAAAGGAGGTGTGTGTTTTTAATACTATTTGCCTGGATACCGTTGCGCGGCAGGAAGAAGTAAAGAAATTAGCCGGGGCCGTGGATACATTACTGGTTATCGGCTCAAGCTCAAGCGCCAATACCAAACGGCTCTTATCCATAGGCAAAAAAGTCAGCCGGAAGACTTACCTGGTAGAGAACAAAAATGCCCCGCTTTCCCGTATGGTAAAGAATGCCGGCACTATAGGCATAATCAGCGGAGCTTCTGCCCCGGATTGGCTGGCTGAAGAGATCGTTAATAGCGTAAAGAAAATAAAAAACCATAAAAAATAAGAAATTCACTCTAAAAATAAAAACAAAGGAGTTCGAAAATGACAGAAGATAAACTTACCCTGGAAGAGCTTTATAATCAAAGTATCAAGATAATACGTGAAGGCGAGATCATCAAAGGCAGGATCGTGACCATAAAGCCCAAGGACGTGCTGGTAGACGTCGGTTTTAAATCCGAAGGAATCATAAGCCGCGCGGAGTTCAATGAGCCAGACCTGGAAGTGGGGAAGGAATTTGATTTCCTGGTTGAATCCATAGAGGATGATGCAGGCATGATGGTGCTTTCCCGTCAAAAAGCCATGCGTATGCAGGGCTGGGATAAGGTGGTCAAGAACGCCCAGGAGGGCGATCTTGTGGAAGGCAAGATCACAAAGAAAGTTAAAGGCGGATTTCTTGTGGATGTCATGGGCATTGAAGGTTTTCTGCCGGCTTCTCTTTCTGCTTTCAAAGGAATGGCGGAAAAAGACATCATTTACAAGGTATTCAAGTTTAAGATCATCAAAATGAACACCTTAAGGCGCAGCCTCATAGTTTCCAGGCGCGAGGCGATACAAAAGGAAAGAGAGGAAGCCAAGGACAAGATCTGGCAGGAACTTAAAACAGGAGAAATATATTCCGGCACGGTAAAGGCCATCACTGATTTCGGGGCATTTGTAGACCTGGGTGGAGTGGACGGCTTATTGCATATTACCGATATGTCGTGGTCCAAGATAAGCCATCCCTCGGAAGTCGTGGCTTTGGGAAATAAGATTGAGGTGGTGGTGTTGAACATGGACAGGGAGGCAGGCCAGGTATCACTGGGTCTCAAACAGAGGTTTCCCGATCCCTGGCAAAACATAGAAACTAAATACAGCGTTGACTCAAAAGTAAAAGGCAAGGTGGTAAATATCCTGCCTTACGGGATATTCGTGGAATTGGAAAAGGGAATAGAGGGCCTGATCCATGTGTCCGAGATATCCTGGACCAAGCGGATAAATAATCCCAGCGAGATGTTCGCTATCGGCGATATCATTGAAACGCAGATATTGAACATAGACAAAGAGTCGCGCAGGATCTCCTTAAGCCTGAAGCAGCTTGAGCAGAATCCCTGGCTGGAAGCGCAGGATAAGTACCCCGCAGGAAGCAAAGTAAGCGGTAAAGTCAGGGGGTTCACCGATTACGGGGCATTCGTGGAGCTGGACAGCAGCCTGGAAGGGATGATTCATATTTCGGATATGTCCTGGACCAAGAGAATAGCTCATCCGCAGGACATCCTGAAAAAAGGCCAAAAAGTGGAAGTAGCGGTTTTGTCCGTTGACGCGCAGAACAGGCGTATCTCTTTAGGCCTTAAACAACTGCAGGACAACCCCTGGCCACAGATAGCTGAAAAATATCCCCTTGAGACAGTATTAGAAGCTGAAGTAACCAGCGTGACCGAATTCGGGGTTTTTGTAAAGATCGAGCCTGATCTGGAGGGGCTGGTCTTTTCGGGAGAGATAGATAAAGAGAAAGCAGCACAGCTGAAAGCAGGAGACAAAGTCCAGGTTAAAGTAATCAAGGTTGACGCGGAGCAGGGTAAGATCGGGCTGAGCGCCAAACTTTAATAACAGGGACAGCCGGCGGCAAGCGCAAAGGTGTCCTCCTGAGCAAGGGTGGCTAAGATGAAAAATCCGGATATAGAGAAACAGCTGGAAATCATCAAGCGCGGCACAGTTGAAATAGTTTCTGAACCACAGCTGCGCAGGAAACTGGAAGAGAGCGTTAAAAACAGGCGGCCGCTTAACATAAAGGCCGGCTTTGATCCTACTGCTGCGGACCTCCACCTGGGGCATACCGTGCTCTTGCGCAAGTTAAAGCAATTCCAGGACCTGGGCCACAGGGTGTTCTTTCTTATAGGTGATTTTACCGGCTGCATAGGGGACCCTTCCGGCAGGTCGGAAATACGCAAGCAGTTGACCAGGGAGGAAGTGCTCAAGAACGCCGCAACCTACAAGAAACAGGTATCCAAGATATTGGATATAGATAAGGCAGAAGTCGTCTTTAACAGCCAGTGGTTTGAGAAGATGTCTATCCTGGATATACTGAAGCTGACTACGCATGCTACCGTGGCGCAGATGCTGGCCCGGGCGGACTTTAAGAAACGCATTTTCAAAAATGAGGACGTCTCGCTCCTGGAGTTCATATACCCGCTTTTGCAGGGGTATGACTCCGTAAAGCTTGAGGCGGATGTAGAGCTGGGCGGCACAGACCAGATATTCAACCTTTTATTCGGCAGGGAGATCCAGAAAGATTTTGCTCAAGAGCCCCAGGTGGTGATTACCATGCCGCTTTTAGAGGGGACTGACGGCGTGCAGAAAATGAGCAAGTCTTACGCCAACTTTATCGGCATTAATGAGCCGGCAAAGGATATGTTCGGAAAAATAATGTCCATATCCGACGAGATGATGTTCAAGTATTATACCTTATTGACAGATGAAGACCTAAAGGCAGTAAAAGATATGCACCCGCGCGAGGCCAAAATTAAACTGGCTGAAATAATCGTTACCCAGTATCATGGCCGAAAAGATGCGGAAAATGTCTGCCTGGAATTTAAGCGGGTTTTCAGCCAAAAAGAAGCCCCGCAGGATATGCCTGTTTACAGGGTGTCCGGAGCAAAGACGGTATTGGAAATACTTTTAGAGAGCGGATTGGTAAGCAGTAAAAATGAAGGCCGGCGCCTCATACAACAGGGCGGAGTCAGCCTTGATAATGTAACGATAGAGAAAGAAAACGCGGTAATAGATAAAACAGGTATCCTAAAAGCAGGCAAAAGGCGTTTCCTTAAATTAGAGGCCAAGGGATAACCGTAGAGCCGCGGGGAAACAGGACATGCTAAGGTACGCAAAAAATTTAGATGCCTTTTCCAGGAATATCATCTTTGTATTTATCAGTATGTCCTTGCTGAATGTTGTTAACCTGCTCTACCAGCTTTTGATCGCGCACAGCCTAAGCCCGGCAGACTTTGCCGCTTTCAATGCCTTGCTTTCCATTTTTATGCTGCTTTCCACTCCTTTAGCCACCCTGCAGACCGCGGTAGTTAAATACACTTCTGAGTTCCATGCCCACAATCAGACAGATAAAGTAAGATTTTTCCTTTCGTATTTATTAAAAAAGACCGTAGTCTTTGCGATTTTAACCTGTTTTGCCGTTTATTTCGCCTCATTTTATATAATAGATAAGCTCAAGATACCGTCCGTCTATTCCGCATATATCCTTATTTTATTGATTTTTTTATCTTGGATTACACCGCTTTTTATGGGCGGTTTACAGGGGCTGCATCTGTTCAAATGGTTTATAGCTGTATCTATAATCGCCGGAGCAGCGAAGCTTCTCTTTGCTTTTATTTTTATCCGCTTGGGTTTCAATATTACCGGTGCGTTCAGCGCTTTTCTGGTCAGCGTTTTATTGACCCTGATCATAAGTAGCTTTGTTTTAAGGAAATTATTCTCCTTTG
>JAQTNM010000095.1 GCA_028713875.1 Candidatus Omnitrophota bacterium
GGATTTCAAGGGCTACCTCATACACAAGGAATACACCGATAATTTAAAAAATAAAGTTGAGGAGTATATTGCCGGTCATCCCCAGACCAGCGAAGAGGCCAGGGCAGAGCTGAGGAATTTCAAGGTCGTCAAAGGCATGACCGCAGAGCAGGTGAAATTATTGCTGGGGGAACCGGAAAGAATACAGCCTTTGAATACCGGAAATAAATTCCGGGCAGACGCAAGGTGGGTGTATATGATGAAAGATACGGTATGCATCTATGTAGTGCCCGTGCCGCTCTTTTTTACGCACAACGCCTACCACCTGTATTTTAAGAACGGCGTCCTGGTCGGCATAGAAGAAGTGAAGTTAAGGTATTCCTAAATAATCAGCATAAGGCCGGCTGAGTTGTCCGGCTCTTGCTCCGGTATTTCTTTAACGCAGCTTATTGTCCTACGGATAAGCTGCGTTTTTTATTTGACATATTTTACATATTATGTTATATATATCATATAAATCATACTATTCATAAATAACATTAATTAAACGAAGGCTCCGTGCAGGGCACGGAGTCAAGCAAGCGCTAACTCCCCGCACAGCGTGGAGTAACCTGGGCGCTAAGCACCAGAGGTAGCGCTTGTTTAGGAGGGAGAGAAGATGGCTAAATTCAGTGGTCCTCAGGTATACGGAGCAGTGACTGTGGGGGAGCGGGGGCAGGTGGTGATTCCGGCAAAATTAAGGAAGGTTTTCGGGATAAGCCCGGGAGATAAGCTGTTTGTTTTTACAAAGGGGCACGAGTTCATTAACCTGGTTCCTTCCGCGCAATTTAACGAATTCCTGGAGCATATGAGCCAGATGCTGGAAAAAATGAAAAAAGAGAACATTCATATCAATAAATGAAGAGTTCTATAAAAGTTTCCATAATTATAATTTTTTTAAGCCTTTTTGCGCATGCGGCCCGGGCCGATGAGGTCTTTACCTGGCAGGACTGCATCCAGGAGGCAGCTAAGAACCACCCTGACCTGATTGCGGCGCAGGAGGAAGTCAAGCAATCCGAAGCCGCCAAAAAGATCACTGCCAGTACGCTTTTGCCGCAGGTAAATGCTAATGCGGCCGCAACCACCGCAAGAAACGATACCGACATCGTGCACAGCAGCGGCGATACGTATACTTACGGCGTAAGCGGTACACAGCTGTTATTTGACGGTGCCCAGACCATAAATAACGTGAGAGCCGCTTCAGAAAACATAAAAGCCTCGCAGCAAAGCTACAGATTCACTTCCACGGAGGTAAGGCTGCGGCTGAGGACCGCCTTCATTAATCTGCTCACGGCACAGGAATTAATCAAGGTTACGCAGGACATCGTTAAGATACGCAGGGACAACCTGGAATTAATAACCCTGCGTTACCAGTCGTGGTTAGAACACCGGGGGGCCTTGTTGACCGCAGAGGCTAACCTGGCTTCCGCGGAATTTCAATTAGCGCAGGCCAAAAGAGACCTTGAATTAGCGCAAAGGCAGATAACTAAAGAAATGGGGCGCAAGGAATTCGTGCCTATGTCCGTGAAGGGCGATTTTAAAGTTGCCGATACGGCAAACCCGAAACCTGACCTGGAGGCCTTGGCTAAAAGCAATCCTTCTTTATTGCAGATTGCCGCGCAGAAAAATGCCGCGGAATTCAACCTCAGGTCTACTTATGGAAGTTTTTTCCCGACATTGAGCGGCCAGGCAGGCGCGGGTAAATCAGGTACGCACTGGACTCCGAGAGGAGACGAATGGAACCTTGGCCTTACGTTGTCCCTTCCTGTTTTTGAAGGGGGATTAAGGCATGCGCAGGTGGCGCAGGCCGCGGCTTTATTAAAACAGCTCCGGGAGAATGAAAGAAGCACCAGGGACGGTATCATCGTAAATTTAGAGCAGGCCTGGGTATCGTTGCAGGACGCCGTACAGACGGTGGGCGTTCAGTATAAAAATCTTGTTGCCACCGAAGAGCGTTCCAAGATAGCAGAGGTTGAGTTCTCCACGGGATTCCTTACCTATGATAACTGGACGATCATTGAAGATAACCTGGTTTCAGCCAAGACCAGTTATCTGAATGCCCAGTCAAACGCCTTGCTGGCTGAAGCGGGCTGGGTCCAGGCGAAAGGAGAGACGTTGGAATATGCGAAAAAATAAATTAAAGATCGCTTTTGCGGTTTTAGTAGTATTACTTGTTTTGGCATTCATCGTGATAAAGACAAAGAGTAAAGGTCCAGGTGAAGAAGTAACAAAAGAAATCAGCCCTGCCGTAGGCACGATCCAGACCTTCATTTCTACTACTGGGACGGTCCTGCCCAAGAACCGCCTGGAAGTCAAACCGCCGGTCAACGGACGCATCGAAAGCATACTGGTGGATGAAGGCCAGTACGTAAAAACAGGCCAGGCTTTAGCCTGGATGAGCTCTACCGAGCGGGCCGCTCTTCTTGATGCTGCCGAAGGCCAGGGCGAAGAAGCATTAAAGTACTGGAAGGAAGTGTATAAACCCATAGCCTTGCTTTCTCCGATAGACGGGCAGGTGATAGTGGCGACTACCCAGCCGGGACAGACCGTTACCACAAGCGACGCAATAGTCGTGTTGTCCGACCACCTTATTGCCCGCGCGCAGGTTGACGAGACCGATATAGGCAAGGTCAAGCTGGGCCAGGATGCCTTTATCACTCTGGATGCTTATCCTAATACGAGGATAAAAGCGAAAGTTGAGCATATATACTACGAGTCTCAGACCGTAAATAACGTTACCATCTATAATGTTGACTTGGTGCCGGAGGATATCCCGCCGTTTTTCCGTTCAGGCATGAACGCGACGGTAGACTTTGAGGCGGAAGGCAGAAAGAACGCTCTCCTGATACCGGTTAATGCGGTTTATAAAGAGAATGATAAGAATTATGTTTTGGTACAAGAAGAGGGGAGTAAAGAGCCGGCCAGGCGCAGCGTAGAGCTGGGCATCACCGACGATAAGAATTACGAAGTCCTTTCCGGCATAAGCGCAAATGATAAAATAATCATTAAGGTGAAGAAATACCAGCTGCCCAAGAGCAGCGCAGGCACCAATCCCTTCATGCCTTTCAGGCAGCAGAAAAAGACGTCCAGATAAATGACGCAGATTATAGAAGTAAAAAATTTATATAAAACTTACCAGATGGGGCAGGTGAAGGTAGAGGCCCTGCGTAACGTATCGCTGAAGGTCGCCGAGGGGGAGTTCGTCGCGATCATGGGCGCTTCCGGTTCGGGTAAATCTACTTTAATGCACATGCTGGGGCTGTTGGACAGGCCGGATTCCGGAAAGTACATGCTGGGTAAGGAGGAAGTGACCAGGCTTTCGGACCGCGACCTTGCGCTGGTAAGGAACCAGCTGGTCGGTTTTGTTTTTCAGCAGTTCCATTTATTGCCGAGGATGACTGCCCTGGAGAATGCGGAACTGCCTTTGATCTATGCCGGTAAGAGGCATTTAAAAGAAAAGGCAGAAAAAGAGATATCAGAGGTGGGATTAAAAGACAGGATGCTGCATAGGCCCAGCGAAATGTCGGGCGGCCAGCAGCAAAGAGTCGCCATCGCCAGGGCCCTGGTCAACGACCCGCCGATAATCCTTGCGGATGAGCCTACGGGCAACCTTGATTCAAAAAGCAAGGAAGAAATAATGTCCGTATTAAAGAGGCTCAATGATAAGGGCAAGACGGTGGTCGTGGTCACCCACGAAGCTGAGATCGCCTCGCAGGCCAGAAGGGTCATCCAGATGCGCGACGGGCAGATCATTTCGGATGAGATCGTTTCTCCCCAGGGAAAAACAGGCGGGATAAGCGTCCCCGAAGATATGGTAAAGAATATTTTATTGAAATCAAGGGCAGCGGTAAAGGGAGGGCTTGAGTTCCTGGATTACCTGAAGCAGGCTGTCTTTGCGATGCTGGCGCATAAAATGCGCGCATTTTTATCGATATTAGGCATACTCATCGGCGTTGCCGCGGTTATCGCCATGATCGCCATAGGCAGCGGAGCACAGGAATCCATACAGAAACAGCTGTCTTCGCTGGGCTCCAATCTTTTGTTGGTCAGGCCAGGCTCTCCGAAGGTGCAGGGTATAGCCATGCAGACCGGAGCCGCTACCCGGTTTGTATTTGAGGATATAGCCGCAATCTCAAAGTTGACAGACCTGATAAAATACATCAGCCCCTCGGTAACCGGAAGGGGGCAGGTAGTATACGGGAATAAAAACTGGAACACGCAGGTTGAGGGCGTGGGAGTGGATTATGCGCAATTGCGTTCGGCAGAGCCCAGTGTAGGAAGGTTTTTTACTCCCGAGGAAGTAAAAATGAGGAGCAAGGTGGTATTGCTGGGCACGACGGTGGTGCGGGAGCTTTTTGGGGATGAGAACCCCATAGGAGAAACCGTAAAAATAAATTTAATTAATTTCAAGGTGATCGGGATACTGCCGCCGAAAGGCGCAACCGGATTCCACGACCAGGACGATACGGTGGTCTTGCCGATAACAACCGCGATGTACAGGCTATTGGGAAAACAATACATTGACCAGATCTATGCCGAAGCCGTGTCTCCCGAAGCGATAGAGGAAGCCCAGACAGCGATACAGAAGATCCTCATCAAACAGCATCGCGTAAACCCAAAAGACGCGGAGGATTCATTTCAAATACGCAATATGGCTGATCTCAAGGCGGCATTGGAGTCCAGCACCAAGACAATGGGGATGCTCCTGGGATGCGTAGCGGCGATCTCTCTGCTGGTGGGCGGCATCGGCATCATGAATATAATGCTGGTTTCGGTAACGGAGCGCACGCGCGAGATCGGCTTACGTAAAGCTATCGGAGCCAGTAATAAGGATATTATGATCCAATTCCTCATTGAAGCCATACTTATGTCTTTTATCGGAGGATTGTTAGGCATACTCCTGGGCAGCGGCATTTCTTTATTGATTACGTTATTCGCGGGGTGGTCGGTGGTGATCTCGCTGCCTTCGATAATCCTGGCGACAACCTTTTCATTAGCGGTAGGCATAGTGTTCGGCCTCTGGCCCGCCCAAAAGGCTTCCCAGCTTGACCCCATAGAAGCCCTCAGGTACGAATAAAACAAGCGGCAATCTTTATCTATTGAATTATTGCTCATCATTGTATATAATAGTCCCGGTAAATAAAGGCTTGGCAATCCGCCTCCAAACTAATTACAAAATCACTGTTATAACAAGGGCTGCAGCTTGAGAGACCTCGGCTTAATATTAAACGCATGGGTATTGCTTATTTACGGCGGAGTATGCCTGATAAGCATAATCTTTACCTTTTCCCTGGAGACCTACTTTAAAATAGACCGAAAACTCAATTTTATTGTTTTGGACCTGCCTTTATTTGTAACTATTTTGGACAAAATATACATTGATTGCATTGAGTTCTGGATGTTGAGGCACAACAGGATAATCGGACCGTTTCTGATAATGATTTCTTTGACAGATATGTATTGGTGTTTTAGTATCGTTAACCGCATTACAGCGTATTAACATATTTTCGCGCCTGCGTTTAAGTGGCCGTATGCGCCCATAGCTCAATTGGATAGAGCACTTGCCTACGGAGCAAGTTGTTGCAGGTTCGATTCCTGCTGGGCGCGTTTATTTTCCAAGAATCAAACCTTCGCATTACCATGCCGGGAAATCACATTGAATTTATGCGGGAGGCTTTAAAGGAAGCAAAGGATGCGCTTGCAGAGGATGAAGTGCCGGTAGGCGCTGTTATTGTCCACAATGGCAAAATAATCAGCCGCGGCCACAATCAGATAGAGCGCTTGAAAGACCCCACTGCCCATGCCGAAATGCTGGCGCTTACATCAGCTTGCGCTTATCTGGGTACAAAGTGGTTGAGCCATGCTTCTTTATATGTTACAATTGAACCGTGCAGTATGTGCGCCGGAGCGCTGGTCCTGGCGCGTATAAAGGATGTCTATTTCGAGGCAAAAGACCCGAAAACCGGCGCCTGCGGTTCGGCGGTAAACATCATAAATCATAGGAAATTTAACCATCGCATAAAAGCCAAAGGCGGCATCCTGGAAGAAGAATGCGGTTATTTATTAAAAGCTTTTTTTAAAAATAAACGGGTGAGGACGGGCTTAGCGGATTAGAATTGGAAAACATTAACTGGAGGAGTGGCTGAGTGGTCGAAAGCAGCTTCCTGCTAAGAAGTTGTCC
>JAQTNM010000096.1 GCA_028713875.1 Candidatus Omnitrophota bacterium
AAATCCCTTGTAAAACCCTCCTGAACAAGTCTTCCTTAAGCGATTTTAACCCTGAACTGTAAAAAAGTAGCCTGATTCAGTGGAATTTTGACTTTTTAGAGGCCTACAAAACCCCCGGGTTAGAGATTACCATTACCACACTGAACCTAACCTTACAAAAACCCCCCTGAAACGTTAAGCCTCAGAGTTCCAGGAACATTTAAATACCCTGAAAAAAGCCCGAGAAAAGAGACATTAGGACTACGCGCTTTTAGGGGTCGCTGATACCCGAATTTAGCGATACCCAGGCCAATATAGATATCCTTTTTAGGGCTCTAGTGGGGGGGCCTGGATTTGGACCAGGTATTGGGGTGTGGTGGGCGCCGGGTATTGGTAGATGAAGCCCGGCTAAGGGTCTTAGAAACCCTCCAAAAAGGGGTTAAAAAGAAGGGACTTTACTCGGCAAAGATAGGCAAATATAATGGTTTATAAGTGTAGCATCCCTGCCAAATATGCGGAGTACAGCCGGCAACTCCGCCAGAAAACCCGGGGACTTGCCCGCCAATTCGGCCTGTCAAATAAGCTCACCGTTTGTTTCTAATTGTAAACGATAAAAAGGATAAGTAAGTCCGAGTAAGTCAAAACTCACTTATTCACAGGAAAATACCAATATAACCTAACTCATTATATACCAATGCCTTATGGCAATATATCCAATATATTGAAGTTAACATAAGATATATTATAGGAAGTTATAGATTAAAGAGAAATCCAGCAAGGATACGGGTTTGTAAGGGTGTTTTTGAGCCTCGGATTAATTATTTTATAATGTATCTGCTTTGGAGGTTTCCGAAGAGTTCTGAGCTGTTGTCTGGGCCGGCTTGTCTTGTTTTGTGCTGATTACGTATGATCCTCCCTGGATCTTGATTATCTTACCGTTAACCAGGGCATCTGCAAGCACTATGTGGGCTTTTTTAAGGATACGGCTGAAGGTCTGCTGGGATATGCGCATGGATTTGGCTGCCTCCTTTTGACTTTGAGCAGCCAGGTCCGCCAGCCTTATAGCCTCAAATTCATCCATAGTTAAAACTACCTCATCCGGCCTTCCCGGCTTGCCCCGGGGGCTGAATTGGCTTATTTTAGGGTCCAGCCTGACTATCCGGTATTTTTTCGGCCTGCCTTTAGGTTTCATCGTCTTTATCCGTTTACCCGAATTTACTTACTTTTAACGCCCTATTTTTTATGGGTATTAACCCACTTAAGGCCAGGTTTATTATGAGTGCATACCCAATATCAGCTAACCTGAGAGCGCATATAGTCTACTGTCCTGTGCAAGCCTTCTCTAAAGTTGACCTTTGGCCTATAACCAAGAAGCTTGTTTGCCTGGGAAATATCTGCCCGGGTCTTAAAAATATCCCCCGGGCGCTTAGGCAGAAATGATGGCTTTATATCCTGGCCGGTTATCCTATTTAAGGCAGACAGTAGTTGGAGCACGGTCTGGTCCTTACCGCTGGCAATGTTAAAGACGCCTGTCTTTATTCCTTGTTTAAAGCTGGCCAGTATATTTGCCTGCACCACATTTTCTATGTAGATAAAATCGCGGGATTGCTTTCCATTGCCGAATATGGGCGGATTTTTGCCGGCCAGGAGGCAATTGATGAATTTTGGCACTACTACCGCGTATTCGTCATCCAATGCCTGTTTTGGGCCAAAGACGTTAAAATACCTTAAAATTACGGTCTCCAGGCCCCAGTTTACTGAGAAAATCCGGCAGTAGTATTCCCCTGTCAGTTTGGTTAAGGCATAGGGAGAGATCGGATCAGGCAAGAAGCATTCTTTTTCAGGAAAGGCCGCAATATCTCCGTAAACAGAGCTTGATGAGGCAAATACGAAGCGCCTCACTCCTTTTTTGAAAGCGGCTTGCAGCATAAAAAGAGTGCCGTTGATATTGACATCATTATATATTTGCGGCTCTTTTATGGATCCGGGGACTGACCGCAGCGCCGCATGGTGGAGCACGTAATCAATGCCTTGGCAGGCTTTATGGCAGGTATCTTTATCGCGGATATCCCCGCGGATGAGCTGGAACCTGTTTTTTCTAAGGCCGTAAGCAAATTGCAGGTTTTCTTTTTTCCCGGAAGAAAAATTATCCAGGACTCTGACGGAATGGCCTCTGCTGATCAGGGCCTCGGCTATATTTGAACCGATAAAACCCGCTCCCCCGGTAACTAAAAAATGCATAAAAGATTATTTTTTCATAGGAGCCGGCATTGGGGTCCGTTCCATCATCATGCTCGGTTTCATGATTCCGGATTTTGGTCCCTGCCAACAGCTCCTGCAGCCGGCAAAAGGATTGAACATAAAGTAATAAAGGTTCACCAGGATAAGCGCGCTGCTTAAGACTATAATCACTATGCCAATAAGGTGACCCAGTCCTTGCATGCTCTTATCTTGTTTTTTAGCCAGGGAACAGATAATGTAACCGAACCCCAAGGCAAACATGAGAGCGACTTCTTTGATTCCTAAAAGCCCTATCCCAATCATTTCCCTGCCTCCCTCCTATTTGGTGTTTCCGCTAAGCCGCCAATGTCAAATTTCCGTATCTTTTACCAGCTTACGATAGTATTCGACGCATTTATGACAGGTATGCTTGTTGTCTTTCCATTCGGGGTGGTCGCGTCTGATCAGTTCAAGAATATACTCTTCTGCTTTTATATGGGCTATACTGACAAAATCGTCTATATCCCTGTTGCAAATCTGGCACCGGTATTTCATATTTGGCATCCTTTGTCTATAATGAGGTTATCGATGCAGGCAATCAATTCTCCATAAGCAGTCATTCTGGCTGCAAAAATTTATCGCCGTAGCAAAACAGTCAAAATTACCCTCTGTTTTCTGGATCTTTTTTATCAGGTCCTTCTTGGAATATTTCCAGGTATCCTTGATCCCCAATGCCCTTGCCTTTTTCTCGATTTCTGAAAGTCGCATTTACTCCTCCTTAGGATGATTGTTACTCTTTGATGACCGTATCGTGTTCGCGTACCCGCGAATTAACCAGCAATCCGATCTCTTCGCCTTTTTTAGCGCTGGCAACCGGGACGTGATCGATCTGCATGGAAGCGATATTTTGCGTAAAATCAGTGGTGTGGCCTTTAAATTTAAGCTTATCTCCGACAGCGACAGGCGCCTTTAATTTTATTACCGCAGCCTGCACGTGGGGGAAATAATGTGTCACCGCCCCTACTATGTTCTCTTTGGCTTTTTTTACTATTTTTACGCTTTTCTTTGCCTTAGCTTTTGTTGCTTTCCTGACAGGCCTTTTTGCCGGTTTCTTTTTCCTGGCAACGGTCTTTTTACGGACAGCTTTCTTTTTAACCGCCATTTGAGACCTCCTTTTTAAAATTTTTCCCAGTGCAGCACTTCTTTTAAGGTCCGCTTGGGGATAGCCGGGACCTTGGCTTTAGAATAACCCAGGGCAACCAGACTTACAAGTTTAAAACCTTCCGGGACAGACAGAAGCTCATTGAGCCGGGGGGCATATTCTTTTTTATCTCCGGCCACCCAGCAGCTACTCAACCCCAGGGAAGTTGCGGCAATAAGCAGGTTTTGCGTGGCCGCGCATCCGTCTTCCAGGTAATACTTGGTTTCTTTGCAAAAAATCACTATGCAACAGGCGCATTGGGCGATGAACCTTGCGTTTTCAATCAAGGCGCCCAGTTTTTCCAGGACCGGTCTTGTGGTAACCGCCACAAACTCCCAGGGCTGGATGTTCCTGGCGGAGGTTGCCAGCCTTGCGCAATCAATGAGCTCTTCGATTATACCGGCATCCAGCGGCGCAGAATTGAATAAACGCACGCTGCGCCTGTTCTTGATGGCTTCAAGCGCCTGCATGTATTATCAAAGTATTATTTTTTCCGCTAAATCAGAGACAAGCGGTATATGCGCCTTTTTCCCCGCCAGGGCGGCAATAGTCCCCCAGAGCAGCGATACCAGGTATATAAATAAGACTGCCCGGTATATTATCGTCCCGAATAAAGGCAGGATGCCCAGTATAAATCCGCCTACCAGGAAGATAAAGAGGACCAGCCCCTGCTTGCCGTGGTATACGGCGAATTTGTTATCCTTCATCAGGACCAGGGGCAAAATGCACAGGAATCCCCAGTAGCCTACGGCTGCCAGGATTTTGGCGTCTTTTATCTGTTCGCTGTGGTTATGCGTCATTTTTTATTTTTTTGTTTTTACTTCAAGAAACGAGTCCATCTCTCCGTAAGGGTTGGTTTCTTTGTTCGGGTTGTTTGGGTCATCCACCCATTTTCCGTCAATCACAAAGCGGTAATGGTAACGGCCGGATTTAAGATTTATCGTTTTGCTCCAGGTGCCGCCTGCCGCCTGCATGCGGCTGTTTTCATCCAGCTTCCAGTTATTGAAGTCCCCGGCAACATAGACTTCTTTTGCCTCGGGAGCAGACAATGAAAGCACGATCTCGGTCAATCTGGGCAGGTGTTCTTTCATGATTTCATTCATTTTCTTCTCAATGCTGGGTACGGCCAGCTCCTGATGGGGTTCGTGCTGGCTGATCAATTCCCTAGAGAGGCTGAAGTAATCTTTTGAGCCGCGGCAGTATTTGTCATAAGTCATGATATGCGTACCCTGGCTTTGCGCTTCTTTAAGCTTGACGTTGACATGGACTATGGTCGAGAACAACCTGTTCCTGAAACCCACCCTTATCTGGTCGAGTATCTTGAAGGAGTGGCGCAGGCGCGAGTCGAAATTCGTCACCAGTATCCTGTATTTTACGTCGTGGTTGAGCCGTTCCTGTATAAGGTTGATTATACCGATAAGCTGGTTTAATCCTTCCAGGGCGAACCTGCTTGCTTCAACCGGTATGATTATCTCCCCTGAGGCCCGGATGGCATTAATGGTTAAAATGCCCAGATTAGGCGGACAGTCTATCAGCACGTAGTCATAATCCCTATTAAAGCCGTCCAGGATCTCCCAGAGGCGGCTTTCCCGGCTGATTTCTCCGGCTAACTCCTGTTCTAGGGTACTCAGGACTATGTTGGATACGGCGATGTCGAAATTTGGAGTTACGTTTTTGATGATATCCTGCAGCCTGACCTTGCGGGTGCTTAATTTGGAAAGCACATCGTACATGCTTATTTCGTTTTTGATATTAAGGCCGAGGGTGGCGTGCGCCTGGGGATCCAGATCGATCAGCAGGACTTTCTTGTTATTTGCGGCCAGGCAAGCAGCCAGATTGATGGCGGTGGTAGTTTTACCGCATCCCCCCTTCTGATTGGTAATGGCGATTATGCGCATATATTGCCCTCCTTGATTAACGCAAAAGCCTTATGTTATCGATATAGACAATCCCGTGTTTTTCCCTGGCATTCCACTCTTCCACTATGAATGAAATGCGGGTTATCTGTGACCAGTCGCTTATGCCTCTGAAATCCCTGAAGCTTATTTTGTAATCGTGCCAGCGGGCGGGGATATCCTTCAGGTATATACCGGATTTTTCCCGGAAGGTATTGGTCAGCTCTACCCTTACCGATATAGAATCGCGGTAATTTGATTTTTTGAGGCTGAAAGCCAGGGTATTGAACCTGCCCAGGTCAAGCTTATTTAAATTGATGTCGTAGATTTCTTTTTTAGCGGGATTAAAGGTAAAGTTTATCTTGGCTACGTCATTTTGCAATATAAGGGCAATTTGCGTATCGGGCCTTTTATTGCCGGGCAAATACCTGGATAAAATGATACCCGAAACCAAAGCGAATATGATGGAGATGAAAAAGAGATACCTTAATCCGGAGGGTTTTTTTAGTTTCTTATTTTTTCTGGTAGAGGCGTCAAGATAAATCTTGGCTAGATGTTCATAAATATCTTTTTTATCCATTAAGCCGGAAAAACTTATGATTCCCTGAAACAGGTTATTTTAATAAAAAATATTTTTTATTTGATTATTTATAACATAAAACCCATTAATTGTCAATGGGTTACTTTAACGCAGCGGGTATTTTAGATATCCCGGGGCTTCTTTTCCGATCAGGGTATAAAAGTTAGCCAGGTGCCTTCTGAAGAGCCGGTCAAATTCTCCTTGAGGGTCCTCCCCTGCCCACCAGAACCAGTCACTTCCTTCAAGGATATGCATTTGTTTGCGGGCAGGCTCTGCGATGCTTTG
>JAQTNM010000097.1 GCA_028713875.1 Candidatus Omnitrophota bacterium
TAAAGGTGGGGATACCGCTTTCAGCTGAAATGCCTGCGCCGGTAAAACATACTATCCTGCCCCTCTTAAGGGCATCCTTTAAATAACGGGCCGCTCTCTCCGGGATCATTTTAACATCGCGACCGACATCATCCTGCCGCATGACGGACCTTCTTTGCGAAAAGAAAACAAGTTAGCGTTATGACAGGATGTGCAGGAACTGGAATCGTTTATATTGACTTCGGGCACCCCGAGATCCAAAAGCTGTTTTTTATTTATCCCTGCCAGATCCAGGTAATACCTTGCGCCCCGATTTTGCAGGCCGTAAGTAAAAAAATCCGGAAATTCTTTACCTACCTCATAACAGCAATCTCCTATGGCCGGGCCAAATCCCGCGTACAAATCAGCCGGCTTGGTAGCGAATCTTTCGCGCATTAACTGCAGGGTTGAGGCAATGATGTTTTCTTTTGTGCCGCGCCAGCCGGCATGCACTAAAGCAATACTTTTATTTTTGGCATCATACAAAAACACGGAAAGGCAATCTGCGGTAAATACCGCCAGGGGCAGCCCTCTTGTGCCGGTAACCAGGGCATCGCTATCGGCAATTGCCTCATCATAAGATAAGGCGCCCCTGCCCTTGTCTTTCTCGCATACGCATGTTGCTTTATTAGAGTGAACCTGCCTGGCGCAGACCAGGTCCCGGTAATCTATGCCCAGAGCTCCCAGGAATTCTTTGCGGTTTCCCAGGGAATCATGCGTCCGGCCGTAAGCAAAAGACATATTGCGCGGTTTTTGGCTAAAAGCGCAAATTAAATCGGGCAGCTTAAAGATCACTTCTTGGCATCCTGAATATTGATGAGCCGGTCGGAAAACCTGTCCAGTTTCTTCTGGCTGTCTTCGTATTTACGGGAAGCATTGGCAAGGTGAGAGCCGAGCAGGCCAAAGTCCTCTTTGAATTTTCCGATCTCTATGGAAAGGGTGTTGAGGTTCTTTAAGATATCCTTAGCGTTCTCTTCTATTTTGAACCCTTTTAGACCTAAGCATATTATCTCCAGGTACGCATAAAAGGTATTGGGTGATACCGGAAAGACTTTTTTGACGACACCATATGAGAAAAGGCCTTCGGTGATCATTACCTCATAATAGACGTTCTCAGCCGGGATATACATCAGGGCGAAATCATAGGTATTTTCGGCAGGCAGGATATATTTTGAGGCAATCTCGTCGATGCGGGCCTTCACGTCCTGGACAAACCTCTTACGGTGGGAATTCTTCTCCGTTTCATCCTGCGCAGAAAGCATCTTTTGGAAATTTTCCAGGCTGAATTTTGCATCTATCGGGACTAATTTTTCTGCCAAGATAATCACCGCATCCACCGCCTCGGAGGATTTAAAGCGATACTGCATCTGGTAATACTCTTTGGGCAGCACCTGCGAAAGAAGCGCCTCAAGCATCGTCTCTCCCATCTGCCCCCTGAATTTCGGAGCGCGCAGGAGCTCCTGCAGACTGGATATGTCCTTGCTGATTTCGTAAATCTGCAGGTTAGTCTGGTGCAATTGACCCAATTTCTCGTGGATATTCCCGAATATTTCAGTGGTGCCGCCCAAACTCCGCGCTATCGCCTGGTTGGCTTCCTGGATAGACTGACTCATTGCATTGAGCCGTTCATTAACCTGGGAAAATATCTTTAAAATAACGGCGACAATCGCTATAGAGAGGACCAAAAAGAACGCGCCGGCTAACCAAATCATATTTTTAACTCCCGCTTATATTACCTAAACAGTTGATAATCTATTATATCACTACAATCACTTCGTTAAAGCAAATAATCCTTTTTAATCCTTTTTATGCTGCGGAATATGTTCTTTTTTACATCCGGGCATATCTTCTCCAGTTCTTTGATCATCTGCTCCATTTTAGTGCGCTTGGAAGTAACGGAATTGGGGCAGGAGCATTTTTCATGGGGAAAACCGGCTTCTTTCGCAAAGCGCCTGATCATATCCTCTTCAACATAGGCAAGAGGCCTGATGATGGTGATCTTGCCTTTGAATAACTCCTGCCTGGGCGCCATGGCCGAAATCTCTCCGTTAAAAAACAGGTTCAGCAGGATAGTTTCAACGATATCGTCATGATGGTGGCCCAGGGCAACTTTATTGCAGCCAAAACGCACAGCTGTCTCAAAAAGCGCTTTGCGCCTGTTCCAAGCACACCAGAAACAGGTAATGTCCTTGCGGGTCTTGCCTTTTAATATATCTACCTTCTCAATATGGTAATTTAATCCTTGGGATTTAAAATATTCCCCTAATATTTTCGGGTGCATACAGGGATATCCCAGGTCAATATGCACGGCCAAAAGCTCGTATTTTATGGGGACGAACTTCTGCCGGTCCGCTAAAACGCGCAGGAGCGTCAGGCTATCCTTGCCCCCTGAGACCGCCACTGCTATCTTATCGCCGTCGGAAAGCATGCCGTAATCGGTGATTGCTTTCCCAATACGTTTGGAAATGTAGAATTCCTGGCCTTCTAATAACGCCATACCGGTATGGAAAGAGGTTTTTCTTAATAAGATGTCACTATTTTTGACATAGTGGTCTTATCCATATCCTTGCCTAATTCTTTTAATGTATAGGTGGCCACTAACCTGCCCGTTGCCTCCGAATACATATACACCGTGCCGACGGTATAGTCAAAAAAATTCAGCATCCCGTCACCTACGCTTAAGGTAATCTTGCTGAAATCCGGCTTATCCTGCGAGAAAGCGCGCAGGCTGATGCCCCCGATTGCGAAAGAAACAGCGACCAGCAGAAAAATAAACACCGCCCTTTTAAAAACCTTCATCTTGCCCTCCTTATATCCGGCGAATAATTAATTACCGGGGTAAAACATCTTCTCCCTGCCCGCCGCAGACAGGGAGAACTCCCGTAAAGTTCATAGAGGCCTGTTTCTTAAGCCCTGGCTGAAGAAACAACCATTCCTTTGATCTTCGCGCAGACTTTATGTTTCAGCAAATCTTCCAGGGGTATCGGGACTACCAGCGACCAGTTCCTGGGGCTGGTTGTGCCGGGGGTATTAATGCGGTATTGGTAGGGGTCGCCTTTAAAAATATTACCCAGGCTTAACCAGTCCACTATTGTTTCAATGCAGAATACCGAGCTTGAATTTAAAGTAAGTTTTAAGGCCGCCTCCAGCATCCTGGGATCCGCTTCTTCGCGCATCGGCCCGGTGAGCCCCAGGTGCTTCCAGAGCTTTTCTTTTTCCCGGTATGAGTTTTCATACAGATCAACAAAATCCTCCAGTTCTTCTTTTCTTCTACCGAGGATAGAAATTAATTCCCCGGCCGAGGAAATACTGCTTAACCAGCGCAGCCGGTTATGCCGGCAACATAGCGGCTCAAAGAGCTTTTCCTTGACAGAGGCGTAATCTATAGCGCGTTCGCTGCATTTTCTGATAAAAAGCGCTTCATCAATGGTCCCGGCCTCATTCTCCCACCAGGCCGGCCAGTTAGTGGTATCGTGAGTGGAGAGCATGGCTACTGAAAGGACGCGGTAATCTAAGGGGGATAAAAAGTCGTGTTTTACTTTCCAGTCCTTAACCCAGCGTTGGACGTCATTGCCGGGAATGCCTAATTGCTCCAGCGCCTCCGTGCAAACCCTGGGTATTATCCCCAAGTCTTCAGCGCATAAAAGCATATCGGTGTTGTCTAAAATCACCGATAAAATATTTATCCCGTGGCCGGCCCATTTCTGCTCTTCGGCAGGGTCAAAGGCCCCATGCAAACCCTGGTTCTCGCGGGGTTCGTTATAGGGGATACTCCAGATACGGAATAATCCGACTACATGGTCAATGCGCAGGATATCATAAAAATTTTCTGCGTATCTTAATTTTTCTCTCAAATACAAGTATCCGTCTTCTGCGATCTTGCCCCAGTTATAAGGCGGCATGCCCCAGCGCTGGCCTTTGGCGCAATACACATCCGGGGGCGCTCCGCTTGCAAAACCAAGCTTAAAGAATTCCGGGTGCGACCAGACATCCGCGCTGTCCCTGGAAACCAGCATCGGCAGATCGCCCTTCATCAGGACATTCTTGCTCCGGGCATAATCTTTTACGCCTTTAAGCTGCTTATAAAGCTCCCACTGCAGCCACATGCTGAAAGTAATCTCTCTGCCGTGCTCCTGCCGGAAATCTTCCAGGCTTGCCTTATTCCGGTCTTTATATCTGTTTTCCCATTCATACCACGGCAGCCCTCCATGGTATTTTTTAAGCACTAAAAAAAGCGCAAAATCATCCAGCCAGTAAACGTTCTGCCGGCAAAATTGTTTAAACCCCGGGTCTGCCGCAACGTCCTCTTCATTGAACATCTGCCATAAAACCCCGGATTTTTCTCCTTTAATGCGGTAATCAACGCAAGAAGCGCCGCAGGTAAAGAGGTCCTTTAAACTCTTAATCTCCTCCTGGATTGATTTGTGTTTAGAATAAGGCGGGGAACGTAAAGACAGGTAGGCCGGCTCAAGGGCAAAAGAACTTAAGGCGTCATAAGGGCAGAAGGTGGCGCCCAACTCATTCAAAGGCAGAAGCTGGATAACGGATAGGCCCGTCTGAACGCACCAGTCAACAAGCAGCTTTAAATCCTCTAATTCTCCTATCCCCAGGCTTTTTTTGGAAAATACGGAAAACAGCGGCACCAAAATGCCCGCACGCCTGCGTAAACCAACCTCTTTCCATTTATCCGCACACCTTTTTTGAAGCAGGTATGCGCTTAAATTCTGTTCTGTCATTTAACGGGCAAAAATAAGCTTCAGGATCTGGTTGAACCAGAATACGCAAATAAAGGCCGCCAAAGACAAGAACGGGCCATAAGGAATAGTGTGGCTCTTTTTCCAGATAAGATTAATAACGCCTACGACTGCAGCAAAAAAAGGAGCCAGGAAAAAGGTTAATAATGCCGTTGGCCAGCCTAAAAATGCCCCTACCATGGCCAGCAGCTTTACGTCGCCGAAACCCATGGATTCGGTTTCGCCGTCTATCGGGCCTTTTTTGAGCAGCTTGAAATAAACCTGGTCAAAAAGAAAACCGGTCAGCCAGATTACCCCCCCGCCGATAATTATCCCCAGGAAGGAATTAATCAGGGGTCTCCAGTCATAAGCAAAAGACCTGTAGTGCAACCCCCGCATACCGTTGAACAATAACCCCAGAGCAATACCGCCTAAAGAGACCTCATCGGGGATAATACGGTGGTTTATATCTACGAAAGTGGCCACAATCAAGGCCGAGCTAAAAATAACATAGAAAATAAAATCAAAACTTAAGCCGTAACGCTGGTAGAATGTCAAAAATACGCCTGCCGTAAGCAATTCCACGGTGAAATACCGCAATGGTATCTTTTCTTTGCAAAACCTGCAGCGGCCGCCGAGCATAAGATAGCTTAAAAAGGGGACGTTATCGTACCAGGGGATGGTCTTTTTGCATTTCGGGCAATGGGAGCGCGGCCTGACCACGGATTCCCCCAAAGGCATGCGGTGAATGCAGACATTAAGGAAACTGCCCGCAAGTGAACCAAAAATAAAAACCGCTATTTTATCCAGCATGCTCTTTATTAAAACCCGCTCTGCTTAAGGCCCCCTCCAGCGCTTTTTGCATGGCTTCCTGGGGCGCCTTTTGGGCTGTCCAGATTTCAAATGAAGCCATGCCCTGGTATAAAAGCATACCTAAGCCGTTAGAGGTTCTGGCGCCGTTTTCTCTGGCCAATTTTAATAATTTTGTCTCTTTGGGGTTATAGATAAGGTCGTAAACTAAAAGGTCTTTGTGTATCATACTGGCATTTACCAGGCAGGGATCAGACAGTTTCATCCCCACAGGCGTGGCATTTATAAGCAGATCGCACTTTTTAATATCCAGCTCTGCGATGGAGTTTGCCTGCCTTATCCCCATATCTCTGAAATTATTGCTTAAATATGCAACCAGCGTTGAAAGCCTGGCTTTATCCAGGTCATAAATGTTCAATACGGCAGGCCTGTTTTTAGCCAGATAAACCGAGACCGCACGAGCAGCCCCTCCTGCTCCGATCATAGATATTGTTTTGCCTCGAGGGTCAAAGCCCAGGACGCCGCTTAAGTGCCTTAAGAAGCCTTCTGCGTCGGTGTTAAAACCTTC
>JAQTNM010000098.1 GCA_028713875.1 Candidatus Omnitrophota bacterium
ATTTACATATTCAAAAGGGCTCCACAGAAGCCGCGTTCAGGCGTGTACCTATCTCCGTGCCGTCCATCGAAGAGTTGGGTCTGCCTGATGTGGTGCTTGAGCTGGTGCGTAAGCCCAACGGCCTGGTCCTGGTTACCGGCCCTACGGGGATGGGCAAGACCACCACCCTTGCCGCGATGATCGAGCTCATTAACAACGAGAAAGAGTATTTAATTATCTCAATTGAAGACCCCATTGAATTTATCTTTAAGAATAAGAGATCCATAATCAAACAAAGGGAGGTTTATGCGGATACGCATAGTTTTGCCGCAGCGTTAAGCCATGCCCTGCGCCAGGATCCCAATGTTATTGTAGTAGGCGAGATGCGCGACCTGGAAACCATATCCACTGCTATTACTGCGGCTGAAACCGGGCATCTGGTTTTGGCGACTTTGCATACGCCGGATGCGCCTCAGACCATAGAAAGAATACTTGACGTATTCCCGCCTCACCAGCAGGAGCAGGTGAAGCTGCAATTGGCGGATTGTTTGCAGGGAGTGCTGTCCCAGCTTTTGCTTCCCCGTGCTTCTGGAAAGGGCAGGGTCCTGGCGACCGAAGTGATGATAGCTAATCCCGGCATACGTAATCTTATCCGTGAGCATGAACTGGAACAAATACCCACCCTTATGCAGACGGGAAGCCAATACGGCATGAAAACAATGGATAAATCCCTGAAGGAACTCTTTCAAAAAGGATTGGTCAGCCTGGACACGGCTATGTCCAAGGTTAAAAATACCGAGGAATTCAATCAGTTATGAAAATACAGGGCCAGGCCATAAAGTTAGGAGACAATATAAATACGGATTTCATAATATCCGGCCGTTATAAATTCGCCATAACCGACATGAAAGAGCTGGCTAAGCACATTATGGAAGACATCGACCCGTTTTTTCCTTCAAAAATAAAGCCCGGCAGTTCTATTATCGTTGCCGGAAGGAATTTCGGCATGGGTTCATCCAGGGAGCAGGCACCCTTGGTTATAAAAGAATCGGGTATAGTCTGTGTTTTAGCCAAGTCCTTTGCCCGCATATTCTACCGCAACGCTTTTAATATCGGCTTGCCGTTAGTGGAAGCGGATACCGACAAGATAGCGGAGCGCGATGCATTGGAGATAGATTTGGATAAAGGCAGGATTAAAGATTTTACTAAAGATTCCGAACTTCAGATAAAGAGCCTGCCTCCCTTTATGCAGGAACTTTTAAAAGAGGGCGGGATAGTTAATTATTACCGTAAACACGGAGAATTGAAGGTTTAAAATGACGCATAACATAACTCTGATACCGGGAGATGGGATTGGTCCGGAAGTAACTCTCGCCGCCAGGAAATGTATTGAGGCCACGGGGGTTAAAATAGAATGGGAAGAGGTGATTGCCGGAGAGGAGGCTCTGAAAAAACACGGGGATATCTTACCGCCCAATGTCCTGGAGTCTATAAAAAGAAACCAAGTTGCCTTGAAGGGGCCGATAACCACTCCGATAGGCACAGGATTTCGTTCGGTCAACGTAGCGATAAGGCAGGCATTGGATCTGTATGCCTGCGTGCGGCCGGCAAAGTCATATCCCGGGGTAAGGAGCCTTTATAAAGACGTGGACCTGGTGATTATCCGGGAAAACAGCGAAGATTTATACGCAGGTATTGAGTTTGAGGAGGGCAAGGCCGAAACCCTGAATCTTATCGCGCAGATCCGCAAATATGCCCAAAAAAATATCCGTACCGATTCCGGGATTTCAATAAAGCCTATTTCCAGGTCTGCTTCCGAAAGGATTATCAGGTTCGCCTTTGAATATGCGCTTGAAAATAACCGTAAAAAGGTCACCGCAGTGCATAAAGCAAATATTATGAAGTTTACAGACGGGCTTTTTTTAAATACCGCCAGGGAAATAGCAAAGGAGTATGCCGGAAAAGTAGCATTTGAAGAAGCGATAGTGGATAATATGTCCATGCAGCTGGTGCAGAGGCCCCGGAATTACGATGTACTGGTATTGCCCAATCTTTACGGGGATATAATCTCGGATCTATGCGCCGGATTGATCGGCGGGCTGGGTGTCGCCCCGGGAGCAAATATAGGCGAGAAAATAGCTGTTTTTGAGGCAGTGCACGGTGCTGCTCCAAAATATGCAGGTCAGAATAAAGTTAATCCCGCAGCAATGATCCTTTCCGGGGTCCTTATGCTCAGGTATCTCAGAGAGGGGGCTGCTGCGCAAAAACTGGAGAACGCCGTCAGGCAGGTATTGCAGGAAGCTAAAAGCGTGACCTATGATTTAAAGCCCAGCCGCGATGACCCTACCAGCGTAGGAACCCGGGAAATGGCCGAAGCCATTATCTCAAAAATATGAAAATAAGCATTATAGGCGCAGGAAACGTAGGCGGCTTAACCGCAATGCGGCTTGCCCAGGAAGGCCTGCAGGATATATTTCTGATCGATGTTGCCAAGAACGTCGCTCAGGCCAAGGCTTTTGATATGGAGGATGCGCAGTCGATACTAAAACATAATTATCGCATCCGTGCCGGTGAAGACATATCTCTAATAAGAGATTCAGATATAATAGTGGTTACCGCCGGTTTTGCGCGTTCCCCCGGCATGACCCGCGAAGACCTGCTGAACAAAAATGCCAGGATACTCAGAGACATATGCCTGAGCATAAAAAAGCTTGCTGCCGGTTCTATAGTTATAGTGGTCACAAATCCCCTGGATTTAATGACCCTCTTTACGCTTAAATCAACGGGTTTTGACCCGGCTAAGATTTTAGGCATGGGCCCTACCCTGGATGCATCCAGATTTGCCAACCTTATCTCCCGGGAGTTGAATATATCTGTGAACGACATTACAGCCTGTGTCATCGGCAGCCACGGCGAAGGTATGATCCCATTACCCGGATTTACTACCGTAAAAGGCGTGGCTTTGGATGAGGTTATGGATGACGTTAAAATAGGAACCCTCATACAAAAAACACTTAACCGCGGAAAAGAGATAGTGTCTTTATTGGCCAGCGGCAGCGCTTACTTCGCGCCTTCGGCGGCAATAGCCGAAATAGTGCGAGTCATTGCCAAGGATGAAAAACGCGTTTTAGGAGTTTCCGCTTATTTAAACGGAGAATATGCGATTAAAGATGTTTGCGCCGGCGTCCCCTGCCGCCTGGGCAGGGACGGGATAGAAAAGATTATCGAGCTGGATTTAAACAGCCGGGAAAAAGAAAGTCTTTATGCGGCTGCGGCAAAGCTTAAGGAACAGTATAAAAATTTAATGACAGAATAATGGATTATGACCTTGCGGTAATCGGCGCCGGCTGGGCGGGATTTAATGCGGTTTTAAAGGCAAGGGAATCAGGCTTAAAAACCGTCCTCATTGAGAAAGAACAGCTTGGCGGCACCTGCCTTAACCGCGGTTGCATCCCCACCAAAACCCTTATCCAGTCCGCCAAAACATACTCTCTGGCCAAAAAATCTTCAGTATTCGGCATCGAAATAAAATCTGCAAGCATAAATTTTAACGAGATCCAGGCCAGGAAAGATAAGATAATCAGCCAATTGCGTCAGGGTATGAATTTTATGCTAAAAGGCATTGATTTTATTAATGCCCGGGCGCAACTTCTCGGCCCGGATCGTTTAAGGGCAGGCAGTAAAGAATTAAGCGCAAAAGCCATCCTTGTTGCCTGCGGCTCAAAGCCGGCGGAGCTTGAAAAATTAAGATTTGACCATAAAAAAATAATCTCCAGCGACGATATCCTTAATTTGAAAGAACTTCCGCGTACCATTTTGATCATAGGCGCAGGGGTTATAGGATGTGAATTCGCCGGTCTTTTTTCGTCTTTGGGGGTAAAGGTTTGCCTGGTTGAGAAGATGTCCCAGCTTTTGCCGGGCGAGGATAACGAGATAGCCAGAAGGCTACGGGCTGTTTTTAAAAAGAAAGGGATAGAGGTCAATACAGACAGCGACGCCGCTGATTTTAATTTTGATGATTACGATTTAATTTTACTGTGTATCGGGCGCACGCCGAATCTTGCCGATTGCGGTCTGGAAGAGGCGGGGATAAAAGTAGAAAAAGGCAGGGTCGTTACCGACGAATATCTGAAAACGGATACCCCGGGAATCTATGCTGCCGGAGACTGTACCGCCAAGGTGATGCTCGCGCATTTTGCCGCCTATCAAGGGCGCCTGGCCGCAGGCAATATTGCCGATCCTTGCGGGCCGGAAAAAGCCGATAACGTCAACATCCCCAGCTGTATTTTTACCGACCCCGAGATCGCAAGCGTAGGGCTGAGCGAAGAAAAAGCAAAAGGTCGGGGTATAGATATTGAAATAAGCAAGTTCGACTTTATGGGCTCGGGGATGGCGCGCATTATGGATGAGGGGGAAGGGTTTATCAAGATAATCTCGGATAAGAGCACAGGCCGGATATCGGGGGCATCGGTGATCGGGCCCCGCGCAACCGAGCTGATTGCGACTTTAACCCTGGCTCTTTCGGCAAGACTGACGGTTTCGCAGGTCAGTAAGGCTGTATTCGCCCATCCTACCATATCCGAGTCAATAGGAGAAGCCCTGAGGTGAACTGTGGATCTGGAAGTTTTTGATCTCGGACTCATTGATTTTGGCTCGGCATGGCAATTTCAGAAAGATACGCTTGCCAGGGTATGCAATAGCGATATCCGCGGCGCCTTGATAATTTGCAGCCATTATCCGGCAATTACTTTGGGGAGGCTGGCAAGGATAGATAATGTCTTGATAGCTGCATCAGGGTTGGATGAGCGTAAGATACCTCTTTATGAAATAGAACGCGGGGGCGATGTAACCTATCATGGGCCGGGGCAGCTTACGGTTTACCCCGTGTTTAATTTAAATTATTTTATTAAAGATATCCGTATTTTTTTAAGGCAATTAGAAGCGTTGGTCATAGATTTGCTGTCAGACTTTGGAATTTCCGGCACAAGATACCCCGGCCTGACCGGGGTATGGGTTGAAAAAGCAAAAATAGCCTCCATTGGTATTGCGATTAAGAGGTGGGTTACCTATCACGGTTTAAGTATAAATATAACAAAGGATGACCTGGGAAATTTCAGTTTAATCAGGCCCTGCGGTATGGATATCAGGATGACAAGCCTGGAATCAGTTTTAGGCAGGCCTATTAATAAAGAAATTCTGAAGAGAGGCTTAATTTGCCGGTTTAAGGAGAAATTCAGCGATATTTTTAGGTAGATTAGCCAGGATATCTCAAACAGAAGGAGGTTGTGAAAAAGATGACTAAAGTTGTGCTGCCGGAATTAGGAGAAGGCATAGAGAAAGCAACTGTATCGTACTGGTTCTTGAAGGCGGGAGACCATGTTAATGAGAAAGAAGACCTGGTAGAGTTAGCCACTGACAAGGCTACTTTTAATTTACCCAGTCCGTGCTCCGGCGTAATTTCCGAGGTTTTATTTCAAGAAGGGGATGCGGTAAATATCGGCCAGGTGCTGGCGACAATCGACGAAACACAATAATATAAGCAAAACCGGCTCTTTAGGCAAAGTTGTTAAAGAAGGCGCACAACTCAATGCGCCTTTTTATTGGCTTTAATGGCTGTCCCAGGAAAATATTCATTGACAAGATTATGGTTTAGATAGTATATATTAAGATACGTGTAATTATCGTAGATATCTCTAGGAGGTGGTGCATATGTCAGCGCATAAAGAGATCATGACCGCCAAAGAGCTGGCCGCCTATCTTAATATACATACGCTTACTGTCCAGCGCTATGCCCGTGAAGGCAAGATCCCCGCTTTTAAGATCGGTACCGACTGGAGATTCCATAGGAAATACCTTGAGCGCTGGATCAGGGATAAATCTTCCTGCAACCTCCGGGGCAAAGAGGCGAAAAAATACATTTTAGAGAAAGGCTAGTAAAAGTCTTCGCTGATGAGAAGCCGCAAGACCGCCAATATAGATTATAAAAAAGAGCTGGAATCGGCAGCCAAGAGCATGATCC
>JAQTNM010000099.1 GCA_028713875.1 Candidatus Omnitrophota bacterium
AATGACGCTGGCGGGGGAGAGCTGGCAGCAGTTATGGGTTGAATTTACGCCAAAAGCCTCGGGTCTTCTATCGATCCGTTTAAGCGGGTCCCTTTATCCTGACAATGCGACGAACTGCCATGCGGTATACGTAGATGACGTTAATATCAACGGAACCCCTGCCGTATCCGTGAAAAACGGCAGTTTCGAATACTTGAATGAATATGACAGCCCGACAGATTGGTATAAAGATGTTTCCACCCTCTCGCAGGCCGCTGTTATAGCGCATACGGGCAGGTACTCTATGCTGGTTTGGCATGATGCCGCTTTGATACAGGGTATCAAAGTCCAAGCAGACAGGAAATACAGGGTAAGTGCGTACTTTAAAGCCAGGAACAAGCAGTAATTGATCTTTTGATTTAAGGTTAATTTTACCTTAAACAGCAATAATTCTGATATTTCTTCCGCTTGGCAAGTACCGGATATGCGGCTTTAATATTAAAGATTATCAATGGTTTAACTTATTGTAAAGCAAAAAGTTAGGGAATCAAAGAATCGCAGGATGCATTGAAGAATTTTGTTGAAACTTGACTTCGGATATAGTAACCTATCAACAAGGACGATTGAGATGATCCTGAGTAAGCAAGTTAGATTTGGGCGGCGAATACTGCTTGTAACTTTATTAGTTGCGGCTGTGTTTTTGAACGGCTGCGTCAGGAAAACAGAGAAGGTATATCGGGTGGGTATTTTATGCGGCCTGAATTATGCTGTCAGCACGGCCGATGGTTTCAAGGCTAAGATGAGAGAGCTGGGTTATATCGAGGGAAAGAACATTATCTATGATTTGCAAAAAACTGATTTTGACGTAAATGCATACAGGAAAGCGCTCAAGAAATTTATTACCGAGAAGGCCGACCTGATTTTCGTATTCCCCACAGAAGCATCTCAGGAGGCCAAGGCGGCTACCCGGGGGACCAACATCCCCGTGGTTTTTGCCATTGCCAACATAGAAGGCACCGGTTTGGTTAAGAGTGTGCGCGAGCCAGGGGGAAATATCACAGGCGTCAGGTATCCCGGTCCGGATATTGCGCTAAGGCGTTTTGAGATCATGCGCGAATTGATGCCTCAGGTCAGGCGGATCTGGATCCCCTATCAGCGAGGTTACCCTATTATAGCCAGCCAATTAGAGGTATTGTACCCAGAGGCCTCAGCAGCAGGCATAATCTTGGAAGAGGCCCCGGCCGACAATGCGGCAGAACTCCGGTCTCTTCTTGATGCACGCGATAAATCTTCCGATATCGGCATGGATGCCATACTTTTCCTAGCCGAGCCCCTTGCCGTTACTCCAGATGCTTTTGCGGTAATGTGCAAGTTCGCTTATGAACATAAAATTCCCATTGCCGGCGCCCTGATAATGCAGGGAGACTGCGAATCTGTTTTTGGCGTCCACGTCAACAATTTCAATGTGGGCAGGCAGGCAGCGCCCCTGGCCGATAAAATATTAAGAGGTACCCCGGCCGGCACTATCCCGGTTGTCACAGCCGAGAGTTATTTTCAATTCAATTACAAAGCGGCTCAAAGACTCGGCTTGAAGGTACCCGGATCTCTATTAGGCATAGCGGACGAGATAATTCGTTAAAATGCCAAAAGTTGAGCCAAAAAAGATAAAGCCTTTCCGGAGCCTGACGGTTAATTTGGCCGTCGCTTTTTTAACCTTAAGCGCGGTGCTATTGATAATTGCCGGCAGCTTACAGATATATTTCAGTTTCCAGGCCCAGCAAAAAATCATTGCCAATCAGCAGGAACTAATCGCCCAAAATGCTGCCAATGCGGTCAGGAATTTTGTCCGGGAGAAATTTACTATTCTGGAAAAAACAGCGGTTCTCGGCAATCTGGCAACGGCTGGCGAAGAAGAGCAGAAGCTGCTTTTGGGAAGATTGCTTGGCAAAACACCGTCGTTCCGCCAATTGCTTCTATTAAACGCGCAAGAGCAGGAATTACTGAGAGTCTCCCGCCTGTCAAAATTATTATCAGCCCAATCAATTAAATTAAACACCGATGAGGTCTTTTCCAAGGTCAGGCATAAAGAAACATATATCAGCCCTGTATACATTGATAAAATAACGAGCGAGCCGCTGGTAATAATGGCTGTCCCGATTACTGATAATTTTGGCGCTTTTAAAGGAATACTGGTGGCCGAGGTGAATTTAAAATTCATGTGGGACCTGGTAGACAGTATAAAGATCGGAGATAAAGGCCTGGCTTACGTGGTAGACAGGCAGGGTAATCTCATCGCCTTCCGCGATATTAGCCGTGTTTTAAAAAGAGAGAATCTGGGTCATCTGGCCGAAGTAGGCGAATTTGTAAAGGGAGGTGTGTTAACCCATAAAAGCGCTGCTGAAATAGTGAAGGGTATACTGGGAACCCACGTTGTAGCCAGTCATGCGCTTCTTGGTAAGCCCGACTGGGCGATTGTTATTGAATCGCCGGTAGTGGAAGCATACAGAACTGTGATAAGGGAGTTAAGGTTGTCAGTGGCGGTCCTTATCCTGAGCATTATCCTGGCCGTCATGTTCGCCATCTTTATCTCAAAGAGAATTACAAGGCCGATTATAAAACTAAATGATGCCACGATAAAGATCAGCAAAGGCGATCTGGATACAAGAATAGAAGTTAAATCTGAAGATGAGGTAGGGGAATTAGCCGCCAGTTTTAACCAGATGGTTGAGGATTTGCAAAAAACAACCGTCTCCCGGGATATCTTATCCCAGGAAGTATCGGAGCGCAAGAAGGCGGAAGAGGCTTTGCGGGAAAGCGAAAGCAAGCATAGGATGCTTCTTGCAAATATCCCGCAGAAAATATTTTATAAAAATTTAAATTCAGTCTATCTATTATGTAACGATGCTTATGCCAGAGATTTAAACATAAGGACCGCTGAAATCAAAGGAAAAACAGATTTTGATTTCTATCCTGAAGAGTTAGCTGAGAAATACAGGGCTATTGATAAAAGAATCATGCAAACAGGCAAACTGGAAGAGTTGGAAGAGGAATATGTAAAAGACGGCCAGAAATTTACCGTTCAGACAGTAAAGGCGCCAGTTAAGAATGAGCAGGGCGATATTATCGGGATATTCGGTATTTTTTGGGATATTACCGACCGCAAGAAAGCCGAAGAGCAGCAAATGGCCCTGTTGAAAGATCTGGAAGGCATGAACAGGGTTATGGTGGGGCGCGAGCTCAAAATGATCGAGTTAAAACAGGCGATTAACAAACTGAGCCGGGAGCTCGGCAGGCCCGAGCCGTATGACAAAGTTTCTTTAGCGGAGTAGGGCGGCAGTTTCTGCAGGCGGAGGTCTTTATTATGAAGATTGAACAGAGCAGATGGACGCAGAAAGAAGGATGGGCCTTGCCTTTGGGGGAGGCGTTGGGTAAAACTGCGCAGCTGGTTTTGATATTCGGGGCCACTGAGATTTTAAAGCAAGGTTCTTCTATTGAAGAGATAAGAAAGAATTACCCCGGCGCTTGTTTATGCGGTTGTTCTACGGCAGGAGAAATCTACGGCACGACGGTGAGCGAGGATTCGTTAGTTGCCACTGCGGTTGAATTTGAAAAATCACGGATAAGATGCTCCAGAGTTGAGATCGGCAGTGCTGCGGATAGTCTATCCGTCGGCCAACGCCTGGCAGATGCGGTAGAAAAAGAAGGATTAAAGCATGTCTTTGTGCTTTCAGAAGGGCTTCGGATAAACGGCAGCGAACTGGTAAAAGGCATGGAAAAGAATTTGCCCGGGCATGTCAAGATCACAGGCGGCTTAGCAGGAGACGGGGTACGTTTTAAAGAGACGTTTGTCGTGGCCGATTCTTCTCCGGAAAAGAATACAATCGCCCTGGTCGGATTTTACGGGGACGATTTAAAGATAGGTTATGGTTCGGTGGGCGGCTGGGATCCTTTCGGGCCCGAAAGGATTATTACGCGCTCAAAAGGCAACATCCTGTATGAACTTGACAATAAGTCAGCCCTAACATTGTATAAACAGTACCTGGGAGAACATGCGCAGGGGCTGCCGGCAACAGGTTTGCTTTTTCCTTTAAGCATCAGAGACGAGAAAGGCGCATTCAGCCTCGTCCGTACGATCCTGTCTGTAAATGAAGAAGACGGTAGCCTTACTTTCGCAGGAGATGTGCCTGAAGGTTCGTATGCGCGCTTAATGAAAGCTAATTTCGACCGCCTGATTGAAGGAGCTAACAGGGCGGCTAAAGACAGCCATGATATTATCGGGGGCAAAGAGGCGGAGTTGGCCATTCTTGTCAGTTGTGTAGGAAGAAAATTGATCCTTAAACAGAGGGTTGAAGAAGAAGTTGAGGGTGTGCGTGAGATCTTGGGCGGAAAGGCGGTTCTGACCGGTTTCTATTCATACGGAGAGATTGCGCCTGTCAGAACCGACGTTAACTGCGCGTTGCATAACCAAACCATGACTATAACAGTTTTTTCCGAGAGGTGAATATATGTTCGGGCAGTTGCATGTTTTGCTGAAGCGCCAGCTCAAGAAGCATTTCGGTTCGCTTGAAAATATACCAAAAGGATTAAAGGATTTTATCGCCGCGGTCAATGAAGCCTATATTGGTTTCGATTCCGACCGTATTTTGCTTGAGCGTTCAATAGAGATCAGCTCTCAGGAGTTAATGCAGTCGGTGTCTTTGCTTGCGGCGACACTGGAGGCCAGTGCCGACGGCATTCTCGTCGTAGACTTGAACGGAAAAGTAGTTACGTACAATCATAAATTTTTAGATCTATGGCATATCCCGGATTCGCTTATCGCAGCTCACGATGATAAGAAATTACTCGAATATGCATTAACTCAATTAGCATCCCCGGAAGAATTCACTAAGAAGGTAGAGGAGCTTTACTCTAATCCCCAGGCGCAGTCATCCGATTTGATATTCTTTAAAGACGGCCGGGTCTTTGACCGGTTCTCTCAGCCTCAGAAAATCGGCGAAAAAATTGTAGGCCGCGTATGGAGCTTCCGCGATATCTCCGAGCGTAAAGAGATCGAAGAATCGCTGCAGGAGAGCGAAAATTATTTAAAGACCGTATTTAATTCTTTGCAGATAGGTATTATCATGGTTGATGCCGAGACTCACCTGATCGCCGACGCCAACCCCGTAGCTGTAAGATTATTCGGTGCCTCCAAAGAAAATATTGTCGGAGTGCTTTGCCACGATTTTATATGCCCCGCTGAAAAAGGCAAGTGCCCTATCACCGACCTGCATCAGCAGGTAGATAATGCAGAGCGCGTTTTGGTAACTGCTGATGGCCGGCAGCTGCCCGTTCTTAAGACGGTAGTTACCATAACGCTGAGGAACCGCAAGTTCTTTTTAGAGAGCTTTGTAGATATCAGCGGGCGCAAGAAGGCAGAGGAGGAACGCGAGAAGCTGATCGGAGAACTGAAAGAACAACAGGAATTACTCAGGGAGCAGAAGGAGGAACTGGAAGATTCCCGCAGGGCAATAAAGAACGTCGCCGAAGACCTTGCCGAATCCAAAGAGATATTAGAGTACCAGAATAAGTCGCTGGAAGATATCAATAAAGAACTGGATGACTTTACTTATATCGTTTCGCATGACTTAAAAGAGCCTTTGAGAAGTATAGATGCCTACTCAAAATTCATAACAGAAGATTACCGGGATAAATTGGGAGAAGAGGCAAGGCATTATCTTGAACGCATAAGGACCAACACGGAAAGGATGCAGAAACTTATTGAGGACCTCCTTGAGATATCCCGCTTAAAGAGGAAAGGCAGCACTATTGAAGAGGTAGGGGCAGAAGAGCTTATAGGCGAAGTAAAGATGAGGCTTGAATATGCAATAAAACAAAAGGGCGCACAGATTATAATAAAAGACAGCCTTCCCGATATATTTTGCGACCGCGTAAGATTCACCGAGGTATTTCTGAACCTCATTTCCAATGCCCTCAAGTTCAACGATAAAGAA